>JBDTPE010000104.1:0-7660 GCA_039932875.1 Betaproteobacteria bacterium
AAAGGCGCGACTCGATGCCGCCTACGCCGATGCTCTCGGTGTGACGGCGGCGTTCAACCTGAATGCCCTGCGTCACATCAACCGTGTAATCGGCAGCAATTTTGTTGAGTCGCAGTGGAAGCACGTTGGTGCGTACAACCAGCTGTTAGGCCGCATTGATATGCACCTGGAGTCTGCGGTCGCGCAGACGGTGCAAATCAACGGCAAGCCGCGATACTTTGCGGAGGGCGAGCGCATACACTCTGAGAGTTCGTACAAATATGACCGCGCGGAATTTACCGACATGCTTTTGCAGGCTGGTTTTACGGCGCCGCGGGTTTGGACCGACGCAGACACGTCGTTCTGGGTCTTTTACGGCAAAGCGTGACTCGCATGAACGGGGTCCAGGATTCTCTTACGCCGATTCATGCTGACGCCGAAGCCAATTATGCGCGGCTAGCGGCGATTTACGACGGTGAGGTCAAGCGCATGGCTGCCGCACGCAAGCGCGCCATCGAAGCGCTTGATTTGCGCCCGGGTATGTACGTGCTCGACGTTGGCTGCGGTACCGGGCTTTCATTGGTGGCATTATCGTCAGCCGTTGGCCCTACTGGCAGGGTTACGGGATTCGAACTCAGCGGACCGATGCTCGCACACGCGGCAGCTGTGGTTGAAAGGCACGGGTTGAGTAATGTCACGCTATGCCAGTCGGCGGGCGAACACTTCACCAGCGATGTCAAATTTGACGCAGCGCTGCTTTGTTACACCCACGATGTGCAGCAATCGCCGGCTGCGCTCGCGGCAATCTTTAAAACGCTGAAAGTCGGTGCGCGCATTGTTGCGACCGGAACCAAATTATTGCCTGCGCCAGTCGGATGGCTTTTGAACGGGTGGCTACGTAAACGACAACGCGGCTACAACTCCAATCCAGTGGGGCTTGAATGTCCTTGGCGCTTATTGCCCGAATTTGTTGAGGCTGATTTCTCGGTTCGCCCGTATTACGCCGGACTCGGCTACCTATTTCACGGCCGCGTAACGTAGAAAGTTGTCGCCGATCAGGCGTCGCGCACCAGGCGAAGTCCGGAAAACTGCCAGCGTGCGTCAGGCGGGAAAAAATTACGATAGCTCGCGCGTATGTGCTGCTTGGGCGTCGCGCAGGAGCCACCGCGCAGTACAAACTGATTGCACATGAATTTACCGTTGTATTCGCCGACGGCGCCTTCTGCGGTGCGGAATCGGGGATATGGCAGGTAGGCACTTTGCGTCCATTCCCATACATCGCCAAAGAGCTGCTGCGGTCGCAAAGAGACTCTTTCATCGCGTAACGCGAGAGGGTGAAACGCCTGGCTCTCCTGAAAGTTTCCGTCGATCTCCACGCTGGCGGCTGCATGCTCCCATTCAGCTTCACGTGGCAGCCGTGCGCCTTTCCATTGTGCTTGCGTCGCTGCCCAACGCGCGAAAGCATCGGCTTCAAAATAATTAATGTGGCAGATTGGCGTGTGTACATCGATCGGTGCCATGCCGTGCAAGGTGAAGGTCTGCCATAAGCCTTCGCGCATCTCCCAATAAAGTGGCGCCGATATGCGATTGGTCTGCACCCAATCCCAGCCCATCGATAACCATAAATCGGCCCGCGTGTAGCCGCCGGCGGCAATGAACGCGGCAAAGTCGCCATGTGTGACCGGATACGTGGCGAGTTCGAACGGCTCAACAAATACTTGATGGCGCGGTCCCTCGTTGTCGAATGCAAAGCCGGTGTCATCACTGCTTGCGTCGTGGCCAATGGAGATCAAGCCGCCCTCGTAGCCCACCCAGCGCGGTTTTCGCCCCTGAATAGCCGTGAGCGGCCAACGCTCCTGATAGGCAGGCTTGGCGGGATTTCTCGATAGCAGGTGCTTCAAGTCGGTTAGGATCAGCTCCTGATGCTGCTCTTCGTGGTTGCAGCCGAGCCACATGAGCGCCGCGAATTCGGCTTGGCTTGGTTCGAGTCGCGGAAGCATTTCAGCGATGCGCGCCGTCACATGATGCCGGTAAGCCAACACATCGTCGAGTGTAGGGCGCGAAATAAGTCCGCGCTCCGGACGGGGATGCTTGTCTCCCACGCCATTGTAGTAAGAGTTGAACAGCACCCGAAACGATGGATCGAATGGCTTGAACGTGGCATCGAAGCGCTCGAGGATGAAGGTTTCAAAAAACCAGCTGGTGTGTGCGAGATGCCATTTCACCGGGCTCGCGTCCGGCATCGATTGCAAACTGGCGTCTTCGCTGGAGAGTGGCGCGACGAGATTCTCGGTGGCGGCGCGGACTTGGTCAAATCGAGCGGAAAGTTCCGAGCAACTTGCTCTGCCGACAAATGCTGCTGACGGGCTTTTGGGTGTCATATTGCGCTCCAGAAATCGGATGGTGACGCTAGTTCTACAGCCTTTGTTGGTTGAATTTTGCCGGTGCGACATACAAAAGTAAAACCCCAATATCGGCGGACATCACAGCGCAAAAAATCTCCAGAGGTCGCGCCAATGCTGGAGTTTGTCAAAAAAGTTTGTCTAGGAAAGTCACCTGATGCGTTTGTCGTTTGGTCATCATGCGGCACACAATGAAGGGGCACAAAAGCCTCAGTAAACCATTTCGCTGTCACGAAAAGCGCGGTCAGCTCGGGCGCCAAAATTTACTTTCGATTGTGTCATTCAATTGAGTGCTCCGTCGTTGCCCGGCGTAAATTTTACGCGTTCGCATTGATACGGGAGATTGAGGTTTCCGGTTTCATCGAAATGCCAATGTCGATATGAGTTTCAGCAGCGAAGAGCGTTCCTCAACGGGCGAAAATAACTTCGCACGGGCAGCACAGGCGGTATTGAGTCGCAGCAGAAAATTGGTGTCACCCGCGCAATGATCCAATAGTGATCGCATCGCAACGGCGTCGCCAACTGGAAAATAGCCTATGTAATCCTTGCCCAGCATGCCGACGTTACCCGACATTCTGGACGCAATGACGGGTGTCCCAGAGGAAATTGCTTCTACGATTACATTTGCGCCGCCTTCCAGAATCGATGGATGAATCAGGACATGTGCGCGTTTGATGGCGGCACGGGTTAAGCCATGGGGCATCGAGCCCGACCAATGGTAGTGAGGTGAAGCTGCTGAAATCGCTTGCGCACGCGCAGCAAACTTCTCGTCGGTAGGCGCACCGATATGAAGAATGTGGATAGGCGAGTCTGCAGCTAGTGATTCGACGAGACGGAAGATAATGTCGGGATCCTTCTCGGCGCGCAGATGGCCGACCACCACGCAGTGCAGCTTGTCCCTGGGCTTTTTCGCCGTTACAAGTGTTTTGGCGGACTGGAAAATGACGTGGGTTTTCTTGCGATACTCAACCGGCACATGCTGGATGGCGTCCTCCTGAAGCACGACTAGCGCATCGGCTAGCGCCAGCGATTCACGCGCTGCGGCGCTGACGGCAATATCGGCGTAGAGATCGGTGCCGGTCAAGACGACAATCAGGACGCCTTCCGGGCGCGCATCGCGAAAGCGGCGGATCGACCCGGCGCTACGACGGGCGTGGAGCGCGATGAGGATATTGGTATCAGGCTGTGGATCGAGCGGCCATGCGGGCTGTAGAATTATCCGGAAATCGCGACTCAGCAATGATTGCCAGCGGCTCGCGGTGCGCCAGTTGCCATTATTGGCGTCTGCCATTGCGGGTGTGACGATTGCGACGAGAGCAGAGCTTCGGAGGTTTTTTGACATTTGCAGACCCAATTTGCAGTGCGCCAAAAGTGCTGGATGTACCAACCGATAAAGAGGGATTGCGACAGGCGCTCATCGCGCAACGCGAGTATACGCTGGCACTTTACGCAGACTTGCCGCAGTCTTATTGGATTTCGCGCGATTTCCCGCAGTTGGCCACGGTCAATCCGCCGTTGTGGGAATTGGCGCACGTCGCGTGGTTCCAGGAATTTTTTGCATTGCGTTGGCGCGCTGACGATGTGAAAGGTTGGCGGACGCCTTCGTGTCTTGCTGATGCTGACGCGTTATTCGATTCCGCCTTTGTGGCGCATGGCGCGAGATGGAATCAGGACTATCCCTCGCGCGACGCTTGTTTCAACTTCATGCGATGGGTTCTTGAGGGTGTGTTGGACGCCTTGGCGCGCAGCGCCGACGCGGAGCGCTATCGGTTTCAATTGGTACTGGTGCATGAAGACATGCATGCTGAGGCACTGGCGATGACGTTGACGACGTTAGCGTTGCCAATACCTTCGTGCGTACCGGCGCGGAAACCGATGGATTGCCGTGTCGGCGAACCACGCGAAATAAATTTTGCTGGCGGCGAATTCGTTATTGGCGCGCGCGAACGTTCTTTCGGCTTCGATAATGAAAAGCCGGCGC
This sequence comes from Betaproteobacteria bacterium, assembly GCA_039932875.1. Lineage (GTDB taxonomy): Bacteria > Pseudomonadota > Gammaproteobacteria > Burkholderiales > Usitatibacteraceae > UKL13-2. Next base: position 4,363 of record JBDTPE010000104.1, read on the forward strand.
ATCCGGTACATCTTTCGCCGTTTGACATCGACGTGCGGGTGGTAAGCGCCGCCGAATTCGCGGCTTTTGCCACTTCCGCCGCTTATCGCAACGCAGATTTTTGGTCGCCCGGAGGGTTGGCCTGGCGTGATAGTAACAATTCACGGTCGGCCCAGTCTATGGACGTCACGCAAGCTGATGATTTAGCTGCAATACATGTGAGTTTTTTCGAAGCCGAGGCGTATTGCCGCTGGACCAATCGGCGCCTGCCGACAGAGGCGGAGTGGGAGTATGCGGCCATGTCGTCCACGGAATTTTTCGTGTCGACGGGACACGTTTGGGAGTGGACAGCATCCCCATTTCTGCCTTACGCCGGATTTGAGGCTGAACGCTACCGTGACTATTCGGAGCCATGGTTTCATTCGCAATTTGCGCCGCGCCTGGTGCTCAAGGGTGGCTCGTTCGTCACCCAGCCGCGCTTGAAATATCCGCAGTACCGCAATTTCTACGCGCCCGACCGCTGCGACGTGTTTTGCGGATTCAGAACTTGCGCGATCAAGTAATCCACATGCGAACTGGGATAAAATTCGCCGTGGCGGGTCTCCCCGCATTCAATCTTTGTGAATCTGGTCAGGTCGGGAACGAAGCAGCCACAGCGAAGTAATTGAAGTGCCGGGGGTCAGGCTCGCCACACCCAATTCAGCATACGCTTTGACGTTCCCGCACGGGGGTCTGAGTGATCGTATAAACAGGCTGTTCAATTCGTCGGACCCACGCCCATGGCCCATCAAGTTCTCGCGCGCAAGTGGCGGCCACGTAAATTTGCAGACGTGGTTGGGCAGGATCATGTCGTGCGGGCATTGGCCAACGCGCTGGATACCGGCCGAATCCACCACGCTTATCTTTTTACCGGTACCCGCGGCGTCGGCAAAACGACGCTGGCACGCATTCTGGCGAAGGCGCTCAATTGTATAGGTGCTGACGGCAATGGAGGCATAACGTCCACACCGTGTGGCGTTTGCACTGCGTGTACCGATATAGATTCCGGCCGATTCGTTGATTTACTCGAAGTTGACGCGGCGACCAACACCAAGGTCGACGAAATGCGTGAACTGCTTGAGACCGCGCAATACGCGCCAGTATCGGGCAGATACAAGGTCTACATCATCGACGAAGTACACATGCTGTCGAAGTCGGCGTTCAATGCAATGCTGAAAACGCTGGAAGAGCCACCAGGGCACGTCGAGTTTATTCTGGCCACTACGGATCCACAGAAGCTGCCGATTACGGTGTTGTCGCGCTGCCTGCAGTTCAACCTCAAGAATCTTCCATCGCCGCTGCTCGAAACCCATCTCGCAAAAATATTGCAAGCCGAGAATATCCCGTTTGAGCCGCTGGCCTTGCCCTTTCTCGGTCGTGCTGCAGAGGGGAGTGTGCGCGACTCGCTGAGCCTGCTCGATCAGGCAATCGCCTATGGAGCGGGCGAAGTCAAGGCGGATCAGGTTGCGGCGATGCTGGGTGCGCTGGATCAATCCTATTTGTTTGGCTTGCTGGCTTGCCTGGCTAACCACGATGCAAAGACGATGGTCACCGAGATTGATCAAATTGCGTCGCGCAGCATATCGTTCGACATCACATTAAAGGACTTCGCCAGTGTGCTTGCGCGCATCGCGCTAGTACAAAGTGTCGGCAGTGCTGCTGTCGACGGTCCGGATGCGCAAAAAATGATTGACGCGGCGGCAAGAGTTTCCAAAGATGACGTGCAGCTTTACTATCAGATTGCGTTGCTCGGTCGCCGCGATTTGGCTTTAGCGCCCGACGAGCATTCGGGATTCACCATGACGATGCTGAGGATGCTTTCGTTTGCCGGACGTAATACTGGAGAGGCAATTTCGTCGACAAACGCATCGGTGCCACCGAGAGCGGCAGCGTCAACTGTGAAAGACTACGCGCAACAGAACCATAGAGCTGGCGCGCCTGTCAGCGGCAAAGTTGCCCGAGAGCCAGCATTGGCGCGGTCTTCATATGAGGTGGCGCCAGCGCCAGCAAGCGGCACCGGCAGTGGATTCAATGGTGATTGGCCGGGGTTTATTGCCAAGTTGAATTTCAACGGCATGGCTGGCATGCTCGCCAAGCAGTGTGAGTTCCAGTCGTTTGCTGACGGCATTCTCGAACTGACATTGCCCGCTGCGCAAAAGCACCTGGCCGAAAAGGCGTTTCAGGAAAAACTGAAGCTAGAATTGCTTCCGCATTTTGGCGGCAACCTGCGTATGAACATTCGTATCAGCGACGTGGCCGGAAAGAGTCTCGCGGCGGTGGAGGATCGCGAGCGGTCTGATCGGCAGGTGGCGGCAGAGGTGGCGATATTGTCGGATCCATTTATCAACAATTTGAAGCAGGAATTTGGCGCGGAAATTGTGCCCTCGATGATTCGTCCTGCCAGTACATGATGAGGAGAGAAATATGATGAAGGGTGGCTTGGGTGGCTTGATGAAACAAGCGCAGATGATGCAGGAAAACATGAAGAAGGCGCAGGAGCAGCTCGCGACCATTGAAGTTGAAGGTCAATCGGGCGGTGGAATGGTCAAGGTCGTAATGACCTGCCGCAACGACGTTAAACGGGTTTCTATTGATCCGAGCGTGATGGATGACAAAGAAATGCTGGAAGACTTGTTCGCGGCGGCTGTCAACGACGCAGTGCGCAAGGCAGAAGCGACGTCCCAGGAAAAAATGGGCGGTTTGACCGCGGGGATGCAATTGCCGCCCGGCATGAAGTTACCGTTCTGATTCGATTTCCGTAACCGTCGAAACGCATGCGACCGCCTTCATCACTTGAAGCATTGATTCAGGCGTTGCGCTGCCTGCCAGGCGTGGGGCCAAAATCTGCGCAGCGCATGGCGTATCACCTGCTTCAGCGCGATCAGGATGGCGCGCGGCGCCTGGCGACTTCGATGAGAAATGCGGTTGAGCGCGTCCGCCATTGCAATCTGTGCAATACGTTTACCGAGGCTGAGATTTGCGAAATTTGTGCATCGCACAGGCGCGACAAATCGTTGCTGTGCGTGGTGGAGACGCCGGGTGATTTGTTGATGATGGAACAGACCCAAACTTACCGTGGGTTGTACTTTGTTTTGATGGGGCGGTTGTCACCACTGGATGGCATCGGTCCCAAAGATATTCACCTCGACGCACTGATCCGGCGCGGTTCTGATGGAGTCGTCAAGGAAGTAATCCTCGCCACCAACTTTACAGTCGAAGGTGAGGCAACGGCGCATTACATCAGTGAGTTGCTTGGCGAACGTGGGCTAAGAGTCTCTCG
>JBDTPE010000105.1:0-7505 GCA_039932875.1 Betaproteobacteria bacterium
ATCACGGTCTGTTCCAGGCGATCTGCCGTACCAATCGGCTGGATGGCGAGGACAAGGACTTTGGATACATCGTCGATTACAAGGATTTGTTCAAGAACGTCGAGCGCGCGCTGGCTGTGTATACCTCCGAGCTGGATCACGGCGCGGGCGGTGCTGACCCGGAAGTACTGATGCAGGATCGGCTAAAAAAAGGCAAGGAGCGCCTGGACAACGCGCTTGAGGTACTTGCCTTGCTGTGTGAACCGGTGGATTCGCCAAAGGGCGAGCTACAGCACATCCACTATTTCTGCGGCAACACGGAGATTGCCACCGACCTGAAAGAGCATGAGCCGCAACGGGCGGCGCTTTACAAAGGCACCGTCGCGCTGGTGCGCGCGTATGCCAACGTGGCGGACGAGTTGGAGCGCGCCGGGTATAGCGCATCGGATGTGATGCGGATCAAGAGAGAACTGGAGAAATACCTCGACGTTCGCGAGATCGTTCGCAAGGCCAGTAGCGAGAGTCTCGACCTGAAGGCCTACGAGGCCGATATGCGGCACTTGATCGATACCTATATCGAAGCCGACGAGCCACGCAAGATTTCGCCGTTTGACAACATGGGGCTGCTGGAGCTGATCGTAAAGACCGGGATCGCCAATGCCATCGCCACCCAGCTAGGCGGGCTTAAGGGCAACCAGGGCGCGATAGCAGAGACGATTGAGAACAACGTACGCAGCAAGATCATCAAGGCGCATCTAAACGATCCGGCGTATTTCGAGAAGATGTCGGCACTACTTGATGAAATCATTGCCGCGCGCAAGGCCAAAGCAATCGAGTATGAGGAATACCTTAAGCGCATCGGCGCGCTCGCGAAGAACGTGGAAGCTGGGCAGGCCGAAGATACGCCCGAACAATTGAACACACCTGGTCGGCGCGCGCTTTACAACAATCTTCGCAAAGGCTTACAAGCTGGCACACAGGTAGGTGCGGAGCCCTACGCGCCATACGGCGCGGCAACGACAAAAGACCCGCTTGAATTGGCCATCCTCATAGATTTCGCTGTGAAGGATGTGCGCTCCGACGGTTGGCGAGGACATCAAGCGCGCGAACAGATTATCAAGGCAGCGCTGATGAAGATTCTTCACGATGTTGCCACCGTCGAGCGCCTGTTTCTCATCATCAAGCAGCAGCAAGAATATTGATGAGTACGCAGATCGATCTTGGCGGGATTTCGGTTGATGTCGTGAAGAAGGACATCAAGAATATACATTTGAGTGTGCACCCGCCGACGGGCAGAGTCCGCATCGCAGCGCCGTTACGCATGAATCTCGACACCATTCGCGTGTTTGCGATTTCCAAACTGGCGTGGGTCAAACAACAACAGAAGAAGTTGCGCGAGCAAGCACGTGAGACACTGCGCGAGTACCTTGATCGCGAAAGTCACTATGCTTGGGGACGGCGCTATTTGCTGAAGCACGTCGAGCGTCAGGGCGCACCGGGTATCGAGCTGAAACACAACAAGATGATTCTTTGCGTGCCTCCAACTTGCGACGACCTGAAAAAGCAACTCACCCTGGACGCGTGGTATCGCGAACAGATCAAGGAGGCGATTCCGCCGCTGATCGCAAAATGGGAGCGGTTGATGGGCGTGAAGGTCGCGGTCGTTCGTGTCAGACGCATGAAAACAAAATGGGGAAGCTGCAATCCGCGAGCGGGATCAATTCTGCTGAATCTTGACTTGGCCAAGAAGCCGCGTGAATGTCTGGAGTACCTTGTCGTTCATGAGATGGTGCACCTGCTCGAGCCAACACATAACGCCCGCTTTGTTTCGCTAATGGATCAGTTCATGCCGAAGTGGCAGTTTCACCGGGATGAACTGAATCGGTTGCCGGTGAGGCATGAGAGTTGGACGTATTGAGTTTACTGGTAGGGCTTGGCGGACTGCGCCTACGCTTAGCCGTCTTGAACAGATAGAATTTGTGATCGACAGCCTGAACCGTTGCGCGGCTCGATGTCTCTTCGAGCCCCAATATTTCCCATCTTGAACTTTCAACCGAAATGCAGTCCAACGCCACAGCGCACCTAACTCTCAGACTTCAGGAAACCGACATGACCGAAACAGAAAACAAGACCATCATCTCGCTAGCACTCATGGCCGCTTTCGCAGACGGCGACAATAGTGAAGTCGAGCGCAATGAGCTCAAACGCATCGCCAGCTCGCTATCGAAGGATGCTGATATCAATATCGCCGCGATTTATCAAGACGTGATTTTGAATCGCGTATCGCTGGATAGCGCTGTCGCTTTGCTGACGACGCCCGAGGCTAAAAGTCTCGCCTTCGAGCTATGTGTATGTGTATGCGATGCCGATGGCGTCCAGAGCGATGCCGAACGCGTATTTCTCGCCAATCTTCGGCAGAAGCTGGCGTTGACGCCCGCAGCCGGCAGCGCCGCGAATGCGTTTGCCGCAAACTCAGCAGCGCTCACCGCTTCACCATTGTCACGGTCATCTCCGCTTGAGCCACCGTTGCTCGCTTCGAGCATGTCAGTCGCCGAGCAGGACAAGGTGATCCTTAACTACGCAATTCTCAATGGCGCGCTGGAGTTGCTGCCGGAAACACTCGCGTCGATGGCGATTATTCCCTTACAAATGAAAATGGTCTATCGAATCGGCAAGACTTACGGATTCGATTTGGACAAAGGTCATATCAAGGATTTTCTGGCCACGGCGGGCGTCGGCATGGCTTCGCAATATGTCGAGCAAATCGGTGTGAAGCTGCTGGGACGCGTATTCGGCGGCGGTCTGATCGGCGGGCTGATCGGTGGCATCGCCAAGCAGACGGTGAGTTCGGGCATGTCATTTGCCACGACCTACGCGTTGGGGCACCTGGCCAGACGTTATTACGCCGGGGGGCGGTCGTTTTCGACGGCGGTACTCAAGGACACCTATGCCGATTTGTTGGGCGAAGCGCAGAGCATGCAGGGGCAGTATTTGCCTGCGATTCGGGAAAAGGCACGGTCGGTAAACGTTGCGCAGATTCTTGAAGAGGTTCGGCAGTAGCGCTGTTGGTTTAGCGCAGTAGCAAGCATCGCGCGCTGGCTTTCACTCCCCTCTCCCCATGTGGGAAAGGGATTGAGGGAGAGGGGGTACTTGTTGCCTATCTCAACGACCGTCGACCGACCAGCCGTCAACTACCCGTCACTGTCAACAGGTTATTGACCTTGATAACGCCAACGATGTTTTTGGCGATACTCTCCGCGCGCTGCTTGCGAATGTCGGTCGACACCACACCTTTAAGCGTCACTTCACCCTTAACGGTGTTGACGTCGATGCTTAGGGCACTCAACCCAGGGTCTTTCAACAAATCGGTTTTGATCGACGCAGTAATGGCGGAGTCGTCGACGATATTTCCGACCTGGTCCACCTTGGTGGAAACTGCCGTACCTGCCTTGTCCAGCGCCGAGCTGCTCTTGTTGGAAATCGATTCACTCGCGTCCGATATGACGGTGCCAGCCTGCGAGACCTTTTCCCCGACCTTGTCGTTCGCCGCTGCTATCTTCGCGTTGGTCTTATCGATCGCGCCATCGAGCTTTTGGCCGACGGTCTGCCCGGAGTCGGTGTACTTGTTGCAGCCCGCAGTTGACAGCATCAGACCGATGGCGGCTGCGACGAGCGCATACCGAGGCGTAAAGGGTTTTTTCATGATGTTTTCCTGAGCAAGTGAAGCTTGAAGATTGTGTCATTCTCGATGTCAGTAATCTCCCCATAAAAAAGCGGACCACGAGTGGTCCGCTAAAGCAGAGCCTGGAAGGCTCCACAAGGGAGACATGAATTCGAAATTACATCTTGTATTGTGACTTGGCTTGTTTTACGCAAGTCGCTTTGGTATCGCCGGCAAAGGCGTCACACTTTTCCAGTGCTACCTTGTAGTCGGCAGTGCGCTTTGCGTCAGACGCGTCAGCACGGGCTTCGCTGATCTTGGTGCCGGCTTTGGCGTCTTCAAGGGCGCGTACCTCAATCGCTTTCGCTTCCTTGACGCAGACATCTTTCTCGTTACCAGCTTTCGCGGCACATTTGGTTTTGGCCAGGTCGTACTCGGCCTTGGCGACGTCTTTACGACCGTCATAAATTGCCTTGGCAGTATTCTTGAAGTCACCATCGGTCTTGGCGATGGCGTAGGTCTTTTCTACCTTGGCTTCGGCCAGACACACGTCCTTGGCATTTCCAGCCAGCGACGAACAGTTCGCCTTTGCATTCGTGTAGGAAGTCTCTGCGTTCTTGATTGCAGCCTTGTGCTCATCCTTGGTGATCGCAGCGCTTGCCGAAAAACCAATGGTCAACAGTGCGGCGGCGAGAAGGGCGTTTACAGGTTTGATGTTCATGTGTTTTCCTTTGAAGGGGTTGAGTGAGTCGATAAATGTTGTTGTGCTAGCGCGAAATGGCAAATTCAAGTCTTGTGCTTCAACTGGCCGTCGGCAGGAACATGTGCCTTCGCCCAGCGGTCAAGTTCGTCTTCAGCGCGTTCTTTGGTGTATCCGTATTGCTCCTGTATCTGGCCAGCCAGCTGATCGCGTTTACCCGCGATCACGTCGAGTTGGTCATCGGTGAGCTTGCCCCATTGTTCCTTGGCCTTGCCCTTGAATTGCTTCCAGTTGCCTTCGATCTGATTCCAGTTCATTGCAGATTCCTTTATTGATTGTGGGGACCGACCCCATGCAAAGCAGTGCCGACTACCAAGCGGTTATCGTCGTCACTGAAATACAGCATCAGCGTGAACCCAGCACCGACGATGGCGATCAGGATGGCTATCGAATTCACCAGCGTGCCAGTCGGGCTTGACATGGGCACCAGCGGTACCATGCCAGCCAGTAGGGTCACTGCTGCAGAAGTAAATAATGCATTCATGGTTTGCATATGGCATCCGGGTTGATGACTGCGTCTGAGTTCATGCACGCATCGTATGTCGGCGTGTCACGGCCCGTTATCGGACAACCATCGCAATTGCTGTAGGACTAGCGCGGACGCGATGAATGCGTCGCGGCCCGCGGCTCTATTCAGACGTCGTTTGCTTTGCGCAATCACCGGGAAAGGTTGCGGTGAGCGTCGTGCCCTGCCCGGCAGGGCCCCTGATATCGAACGTGCCGCCCAACGCCACGATGCGTTCTCGCATGCCGAGCAGGCCATGCGAGATGGAACGGTTGCGCTTGGTTGAGTCGAGGCCCACGCCGTCGTCGGCCAACAGCAGAGTCCATTGCGAATCGTCGCAACTCAGCGCGATGGTCACCCGCTTTGCCTGAGCGTATTTCATTACGTTGGTCAGCGCCTCCTGACAGACGCGATAAACCACTGTTGACTGCTCTGAAGACAAGTTCAACTCTTCCTCGGGCAACGAAATCTCGCACTGCACGCTACAACGATCACTGAATTGCTCTGTCATTGAACGCAATGCCGCCTCAAGACCAAGGTTGTCGAGCAGAGTCGGACGCAGATCCTCGATCAGCCGCCGGGTAAACTGCACCCCGCTATCGATCGACACCAACGCCCGCTGCATTCTTGCCACCGTTTTCTCGTCACCGCGCTTGCTCGCCGCATCGCGGCCCATCAGGATGTCCATCTTTACGGCCGATAACGTACCACCGAGTTCGTCGTGCAACTCGCGCGCAATGGTATGCCGTTCTTTCTCCTGCACCTGAAGCAAATAAGCAGACAGTGCCCGCAATTCCGCCGCTCTCTGCGCGACCTCCGATGCCAATACGGTCGCGCGTTCGTCGAGACGTTGCATTTCGGCGCGCTTTCGGGCGAAATCGCGCATGATGGTGATGGCACCAGCCAGTATGAGTGCGACGTTGATAAACAGGATGGTGACAAAGCCCCAGTAAATCGCCTGCTGGATCTCATCCGCCTTTTCCAGTTGACCGATCCGCAGTTCTTCCTGCTGGCGTATGCCTTGCGCGACACCAGCCTCAAATGCGTCCATCAGTTTCTTGCCCTGGTCGGTCATCACCAGCGCAAGTGCCGCTGCATCTTCACCCATTTGCTTGATCGCAACGGCCTTGCTCATTTCCGCAAGTTTCTCGTCGGCAACTTTGCGTAGTTGGTCAACTAGCGCCAGCAACCCCGGATTGCCAGTCGCCAATTCTCGCAAGCCGGAAAGTCGCGCGACAATCTTCGGCTCATTCGCATTCAGCGTAACCAGGTAATCGTCCTTGCCGGTAAACAGGAATCCCCGCTGCGCACTTTCCGCGCTGTACAGCAGCGACTGCACACTTGCCAGCTCGATGAGGACACTTCGCGATTTGATTGCCTGCTTGCGAGATCCATCAAGCGCGTTAATCCCCCTGTCGATGGCAATCAAGGCGCTCAAGTTGATCAGTAGCGCCATCGCGAGCAGGGCCAAGCCCAGCCGCGAAAGCATTTTGTCGTACAGGGAATCAAGCAGATGTCGGGGCATGAAGTGGGACGAACGGTAGGCGCGAAGCGCAAAATGCGGGGACAGAGCGGCAGGACACCAGAGAAAGTGTCAAGGCAAGGGCTTATGTACTATACCGGACATAGTCTATGGCAATGCCCAATCTTTGCAGCCAAAGCCAGCGACCGCGACAAGCGTTGATTATAAAGATACGCACCAACAGGGTGTACCGCATAAACGCGGCATGTCGCGTAGGACAAACGCTGATAGCGAACCATCGGGTCAACAAGCAAGACCGCGAAAAAAGCGCTGCATGGCTTGAGGCGGCTACGTAGGCGCACGTCCTACAGCAAGTCACATGATTGTCCGATAACACACATCAGGTGCGCTATTTATGATTCCTTCATCTAATTTTGACTTCAATAGATCAGGTAGTACCCAACACAGAGCCCTGCCTGATTCGCCCAGCAACCAAGAGGGGAACATATGAAAATCATTGCCGCTATTTTTGCCGTCATCGCAGTACTTACCGCCACCGTTGGCTTTCTCCCAGACGTCCTGCCGATCCTTACCACCTTAGGCAGAATCGCTGCCGGATTGGCGCTGGCCGGCTTCGCCGCCACGGCACTCGTTTACACCATTGACGAATTGGCGCCAAGTCTGGCATTCGACAACAACGACATCAACCCGTAACTCCCAAGATAATTATCCAAGGCAGAAAATCATGGTTCGCATGGACTACCAAGTAAAACTGCAATACGAAGCCAATGGTAATAGTGACTTTGTGCTCAATATTTGCCCAGCGCGAACGCGTGCCCAGCGGGTGATATATGAAACCCTTTCCGTCGAAGGTGCGACACCGTCGTATACGTTCACCGATCCCATCACCGCCAATCGCGTCAATCGGCTCCATACCGAAGGTGGGTTGGTAACTGTCAGCTACTCCGGTACCGTAGAACTCGACCACGTCATTGGTGACCCGGCAACAATTGAGGAATGTGCAGTGCGGACCCTGCCTTCAGAGGTTGTGCCATACATTTTCCCAAGCCGCTTTTGCCCGTCGGACAAAATGCGCGGAATCGCATTGGCGATCTTTGGTAATGTCGCGCCTGGCTAC
>JBDTPE010000106.1:0-7467 GCA_039932875.1 Betaproteobacteria bacterium
GGTGGCCCCGGTGGGCCGGGTGCGCCGACGCAGGTTGTTGTGCCTAGATTCGCAGGCTCCAAATGGACTGTAGGCACGCCACTGGGAACCGGGCGTTTGAACGGAATAGCAGCGTTTTCGACAACAAATGTTGTTGTCGGCACTGGAGGGACGATATTTGCGGGTATCACCCCCGCGACGACCGTCGCGCAAACCAATCCGGCAGTACCCGCCGACCTTAATGCTGTTAACTACGGCGGACTCGGGTTTCTTGCGGTAGGCGCAGCAGGGACCATTGTTTACAGTACTGACTCCACGACATGGGTGACCCAAACCAGTGGCACCATTGCGATCCTCAATGCCATCGCTTCGGTGGGCACAGGCGCGTATGTCGCCGTTGGTACCGCAGGCACAGCGCTGTTCAGTACTAATGGGACGACTTGGATTTCCGCAGCATCCGCGACCACCCAGGACCTGTACGGGGCAATCTACGGCGCCGGTCTTTACGTGGCTGTCGGCGCAGGCGGAACCATCATGACCAGCGCGGACGGCACCACCTGGACGGCTCAGGTATCGAATACCACCAATGATCTGCGGGCAGTCAGTCTAGGTGTATTTACCACGGTGACCGGTACCGGGCTTACTGCAGTTGTGACCAATACGAACCTGTATGTTGCAACTGGCGCGGCTGGTACATTGCTGACGAGTGCCGATGCATTAACCTGGACCGTTAGGACGCCAATCTCACCCACGACGATGAATGCCGTATCGTTTGGCGGACAATTTGTTGCTGTCGGCGATGCCGGCAAAATTTATACCAGCCTCGATGGCATCAGTTGGACCGCACAGGTTTCAGGAACCACCAACGACTTGAAGGCGCTATTGCGTACCACGACCGGATATACGGCTGTCGGCGCCGCCGGGACAGTACTTACCTCCTTCTAGTTCGGGTTGGCTGCGCTATGCCGAAGCTGGGCTGACCACCCGTATTCACGCTCAGCCTTTACTCTCATCAACCACGCAGGTCAGGAGAAAAATTGCGCATGAATCCATTGGACGCCAAGAAGCTACTCGCTGATTCCGAAATCCTTTTTACTGCAGAGCAAGTCGATGCCGCGACATCGCGTATTGCGACTGAGATCAATCGCGATTTTGCCGACATGAACCCGTTGATACTGTCGGTGATGGGTGGCGCAGTCGTGTTTACCGGTCAGCTTCTCCCGCAGCTCGATTTTCCGCTGGATTTTGATATTGTGCAGGCGTCACGCTATGGCGACAAAACGGTGGGCGCGCAACTGACCTGGCGCGTCGCCCCCCGCGACAACATCGTCGGCCGCCACGTCATCATCCTCGATGACATTCTCGATGAGGGCATTACGCTGGCCGCGATTGTCGATCTGGTCAAACGCACGGGTGCCACTAGCGTTGCATGCGCGGTGTTCTGCGTAAAAGACTACGGCGAGGAAATCAACAACAAGAAACCGCTGAAGGCGGATTATGTTGGCATCAGCGTGCCCAACCGCTTTATTTACGGTTACGGCATGGATGTCTCGGGCGCGTGGCGCAATCTTCCCGCCATTTATGCGGTTAAGGGAAAATAGCAACATGTTGGCAATCATTGGCGGCACTGGTCTTTCCAATCTCACCAATCTTGAAATCACTCGCCGCGAGGTTGTTCGCACGCCGTTTGGCGAGCCTTCGGGTCACCTCACCTTTGGCAAGATCGGCAGGGCTGAAGTAGTCTTTCTGGCGCGGCATGGTTACGGCCACACGATCCCGCCTCACGAGGTCAACTACCGCGCCAATATTTGGGCGTTGCATTCGCTCGGCGTGACGCGCGTGCTTGCCGTCAACTCAGTAGGTGGCATCGCCGCCGGGCTGGGTCCCGGCAATATCGCGGTGCCGGATCAGGTGATCGACTACACTCACAATCGCAAACATACTTTTTTCGAAAGTGACGCGGACGTCACCCATATCGATTTCACCTTTCCTTTTTGCACCTTGGCGCGGATGCTGTATCTGGCCGCCGCCAAGGCCGAATCGATCAATGTGGTGGAGTCGGGCGTCATGGGGGTGATGCAGGGCCCGCGCCTGGAGACGGTGGCCGAAATCAATCGCATGGAGCGCGACGGCTGCACCATGGTCGGTATGACGAGCATGCCCGAGGCGAGCCTGGCGCGTGAACTGAAGTTGTCATACGCGACGCTGGCGCTGTCGATGAATCACGCGGCGGGCCGCGGCTCTTCAGTCGACGGCATTAATCTGAAAGATGCCGACGCGGTACTCGAGATCGGCATGAACAAAGTGCGGGCGATCCTCGCAAAGGCAGTCGAACTTCACGACGCCATGCCTGTTGCCCAGAGGGGTTACAGCTAAATGGCAGTGCGCAGTATTGTAACGATGGGCACACCGAGCTTGTTTGAAAAATCCCGTCCGTGGCCGGCAGACAAGTTCGACTCGCCTGAATTGCATGCACTGCTCACCGATATGAAAGACAGCATGATCGCCGCCAACGGTGCCGGCCTGGCCGCACCGCAAATCGGTGAGAACGTGCGCGTGGTGATCTTTGAAGTCAACAACAACTCGCGTTATCCCAGCCGCGAACCCATTCCATTTACGGTGCTGATTAATCCGGTATTGATACCTGAATCGGACGAAAAAGTGGACGACTGGGAAGGTTGCCTCTCTGTGCCCGGGTTGCGTGGCTTGGTGCCGCGCTTCCCGACATTGCGTTACACCGGGTTCGACCAGTTTGGCGCCGCCATAGACCGCACCGTTGATGGTTTTCATGCCAGGGTCGTACAGCACGAAGTCGATCATCTCGATGGTGTTCTTTACCCGATGCGTATCACCGACATGACCAAGTTTGGCTATACGGAAATACTGTTTCCCGAGCTGGTTGGCGACGATGATGATTAACGGGATTTAGTTCATGGCTGAAACGATAGATGTGACGCCGACCGGGCAGCGCGCTCCGCGAACCGTACCGCAAAGCGCAATCAACCTGGCGCACGTTCTCTATGGGCTGCACGCCCTTGCGCCATTCACCATGCTGACATTGGCAGTGGTGGCGATGATCATCGGCGCGGTCAAACGGGACGAAGTGCGCGACACCTGGATGGAGACGCATTTTTCATGGCTGTCACGTACCTTCTGGTGGGGCTTGCTGTGCTGGGTGCTTGCATTGGGCGCGTACTTCATAATCAGCTTCGTCACGCTTGGTGTCGGCGCTTTGTTCGCGTGGATTTTTCCGGCAGCAGTGTTCGTTTGGTACCTGTATCGCGTTTTTGTAGGCTGGCTGCGGCTCGGCAATTTGCAGCCGATTTCCTGAGCGTCGCGGGCTTGGCCAAATAAAAATTCGTAGATTGAGTACTGGCGGGGCTCGCAGACATAAAACTGCCCGCAATCCGCGCCAATGCTTGGTTTAGCGTGGCAGCTTAACGCAGCCCACCAGCTTCCCCAGGTAGTCTCTAAATGCCGCTTGTTCAGTCAGCGCGTGCAATGACGCCCCCTCGCTCAATCGCCCTTTGTTGACGAAGATAAAGCGATCACAAATCTCGTGCAGCAATTCGACGTGATACGGCTCGTTCGGGTGCAGGCAGACAAACACTAGGCAGCCTTGGCTCTTCAGGCTGCGAAAGAAATCCAGCATGAAGCCGATATAGCCGTCCTGCGTATTGAACTGGGGCTCATCGAAGAGATGAATGCCGGTGTGCGCGGACGCGGCAGACGTAAGCATGAATTCCGGCACGCGGCGTCTGAATGTGCGTACTTGATATGACTGGTGATAGTGCATCGCCAATCGCGAGCGCTCACCGTACTTGACGCGATGGATATCCTGTCCGGCGCACAGCACGCGGCCGGAGGTCGGCTGGTTGCTGCCGGTGATGAGCTCAAACAAGGTCGTCTTGCCCGAGCCGTTGGGACCCATCACGCCGATGATGCCTGGGCCAACAATCGTAAAATCTGCTTCCAGCGAAAAAGTCTGTTTGCGGTTGATCACACCGCGCGTGTATATCTTTTTTAGCTGTTCTACCCTTAGCATGGTCAAACTCCCAGCAGGCGCGCACGCAAAGCCGCGTCATCACGTAACGTTGCCGCTGTCCCGTCGAAAGCTACCGACCCGCGATCCAGTACGTACGCACGATCAGCGACCCCTAGCGCACTGTCCACGTTCTGTTCCACCAGCAGCACTGCCACGCCCTCAGCTTTCAATTTGCTGATAACCCGCATCACATCCTGAACCACCTTCGGTGCCAGCCCCTGACTGGGCTCGTCCATCAATACCAGCCCCGGCGAGCCGAGCAGCACGCGAGAAATCGCCACCATCTGCATTTCGCCACCGGAAAGATTTTCGCAATCGCGTTTCATCAGGTATTCAAGCGCGGAGAATACGTCGAAGCATTCACTGAGTGTCCAAGCGCGGAAGCGCGTTTTCTTTTTTGCAATCGCCAGATTGCGCTCCACGGTCAGCGTCGGAAATACGCGCCGGTCATCAGGTACCCAGCCCAATCCCGCACAAGCGATGTCATGTGTTTCTTCACGGGTAATGTCGCGGCCATCGAAATGCACACTGCCCTCACGCGGGCGCGTCAATCCCAAAATCGAACGCAGGGTCGTGGTTTTGCCCGCGCCGTTGGCGCCGAGCAAGGCAACCACTTCGCCCGGCGCCACCGTGAGCGAGACGCCGAACAACGCCTGCGTCTCACCATAAAAAGTTTGTATGCCGGACAGTTCTAGCATGTGAGTTGCCCAAGATTGGAGCGCTGGACCCACGCGTTCTCGCGCAGCTCCGCAGGTGTCCCGCGTGCGATCACCTGCCCCCAGTGCACGACCGATATATGATCGGCCAGGCGAAACAGAAAACGCATGTCGTGCTCGATGATTACCATCGTCAAATGCCGTTTCAACTCGCTCACAAGATCAGCCACACGCGCAATGCCTTCCACACCAAGTCCAGCGGTCGGCTCATCAAGGAATAGCAGCACTGGCTCACCAGCCAACGCGACTGCAATCTCCAATGCGCGCCGGTCGCCGTAGGAAAGGCTGCCCGCACGCGCCGACGCTTTGTCTTGAAGCCCAACGCGCAGCAGAATGGCGGCGGCACGCTCATAGGCATCGCCCGCACTCATCGCGTCGCGCCAGAAACCGAAGCCGTGGACTCGCAGGCTTCGTGTCGCCACAGCGACGTTCTCAAGCGCGGTGAAGTCATTGAACAGATTCATCAACTGGAACGAGCGCGCGATGCCGTGCCTGGCGATGGCGCGCGGCGAGCCGCCGGTAATGTCCTTGCCACGAAGCATTACGCTGCCGCCGTCAGGCCGATAGCGCCCGGTTAGCACGTTGAAACAGGTCGTCTTGCCAGCGCCGTTCGGACCCATGATGCCGTGTACTTGACCTTCTTCCACGTCGAAACTCACATCCTGCAAAACCAGGCGGTCGCCAAAGCGCTTGGCAAGCTTTTGGGCGGAAAAAAGAAATGTCACGTAGCGCCCCTTGCAGGAGCATGTCGCGTAGTCCACGTCTGCCACATCCCGGCAATGCCTTCGGGCTTGAAGATCACCATCGCCATGAACGCCAGCCCATACCAAAGCAACCAGGTCTCGGTGTAGGCACCGAGCAGGTCGCGCGCAAGAATAAAAAATGCCGCGCCGATCAGTGGGCCCCAGAAGCTCACCAGTCCGCCGCCGATCAGTACCATCATCACCACGAATCCGGAATTATGCAGACTCATCACATTGGGATACGCAGATTGCTGTGCCATCGCGAACAAGGCGCCAGCCAATCCAGCCACTGCCGTCGACATGACGAAGGCAATAAATTTGTACAGCCACACGTTATGTCCAATAAACGCCGCTCGCGTTTCGTTTTGTTTTATGGCCTGCAATATCCGGCCGAAGGGTGAATAGCTCAGGCGCCAAAGGAACACGACGACCAGCACCAGCAGGGCAAAGGTAAAGTAATAAAGCGCGTTGTTGCCCTTCAACGACAATTCGAACAGCCCAAAATTGGCAGCCGGACGGGCAATATTGAGCAGCCCATCCTCACCGCCAGTGACGCTGTGCCACTTGATCGAGATGAACCAGAAGACCTGGCCGAAGGCGATCGTCAATAGTGCGTAGTAAATGCCGCGCCGATGCGAGATGAATGCAGCGACCAATACCCCTGCCAGCGCGGCGATCATGATCGCGCCGCACAGGGCGAGCCACAGTCCGGCACCGAATTTCAGTTGCAACAAGCCAAAGGCATAGGCGCCGATACCCAGAAACGCACCATGCCCGAATGACGGCAATCCGGCCTGCCCGAGTAGCAGGTTGTAGCCGAGCGCAAACATCATCCAGATCATGATCTCAAGCGCCAGGTAGGGATACAGTCCTACGCTCTTGATCCAGAGCGGTGCGGTGGCCAGCACGGCCAGTGCAATCCACACGCCGGGTCGCGTCAGCAATTGATTGTCTGCGTGCTTCTTCATGCTTCCCCGCCGATCTTTTTGATGTCGAATTTCAATTGATCAGAAATATACGTTCTTATATTGCAATAATCAAGAATGTTTGTTCTAATCGTTTCAATTTATCGAATCTTCGACGCAAACAATAACGCGAGCAACAGTACAAATATGTCCATTGCCGATATTGACGGCCTGAAAACCGAAATTACCAAACAGTATCCGGCGTTGAGCCGACAGCTGCAGGATATCGCCCGCTTCACCCTGGACAGTCCGCAGGAAATCGCACTCGATACCGTTGCCACCGCCGCAGCCAAGGCCGGTGTGCAACCATCGGCGATGGTGCGGTTTGCACAGGCGCTGGGCTTTGCCGGTTACTCGGAAATGCAGCAGATTTTTCGCGACCAGTTGGTACAACGTTCGTCCAGCTATCGAGATCGCATCGAACGTTTGCGGCAGGAGCATGCCAAGGATTCACCAGCGGCGGTGTTGCGCGATTTTGTGACGGAATCAATTGCCAACCTCAATCATCTTGGCGAACACATCACCGCGAGAAAGCTGGAGGAAGCGATCAAGGTGATCTCTGGTGCTGATCGAATTCACGTGCTCGCACAGCGACGCGCTTTTCCGGTGGCGTGTTACCTGACTTATGCACTTTCGCAATTGGAGCTACCGGTCACCTTAATGGACGGCGTGGGCGGCATGGTTCGCGATCAGGCGCTCGGCATTCGTACTGGTGATGTGCTGATCGCGGTGAGCTTTCGCAATTACTCCCCGGATGTGATCGCACTGGCGGCAGAGTGCCAGAAGCGCGGTGTCGCGGTGGTGGTGATCACCGATAGCACCGTCAGTCCCCTGCAGCGCTACGCTACCGTCGCCTTTGATCTCGGTGACCATGGTGATCAACCATTCCGCTCGCTGGTAGAGCCCATGTGCCTTGCACAAGCCTTGGTGGTCAGCATTGGCTATCAACTTGCTGAAAAATCGGCGCGGAAACCTGCTGCTACTGGAAAGAAGGCAATCGCCAAGTCAGCACCAAAGCG
>JBDTPE010000107.1:0-7462 GCA_039932875.1 Betaproteobacteria bacterium
GTTTCCAGATCGCGCATCTCACCCACCAGGATGATGTCGGGGTCTTCCCGCAACGCTGACTTTAGCGCGTTCGCAAAAGACAAGGTGTGCGGTCCTACCTCGCGCTGGTTGATCAGACATTTCTTTGACTCGTGTACAAATTCGATGGGGTCCTCCACCGTCAGAATGTGGCCAAACTCGCTTTCGTTGATGCTGTTCACCATAGCCGCCAGCGTGGTGGATTTTCCGGATCCAGTGGGGCCGGTCACCAACACCATGCCGCGTGGCTGGTTGGCAATCTCAGCAAATATTTTTGGCGCGTTCAGGTCTTCAAGCGACAAGATCTTGGAAGGGATGGTTCGCATAACGGCACCGGCGCCGCGTTGATGATTGAATGCATTGACACGAAAGCGTGCGAGATTGGGAATCTCAAAAGAAAAATCACACTCCAGATTTTCCTCGTACTGCTTGCGCTGGCCGTCATTCATGATGTCATAAATCATGCCGTGAACATCATCGTGCGCCAAGGCGGGCACGTTGATCCGACGAACGTCACCATGTACGCGAATCATGGGCGGTAAGCCGGCAGACAGATGCAAGTCGGATGCCTTGTTTTTGACACCAAAGGCCAGGAGCTCGGCGATTTCCATTTATACTTTTCCCTATTCTGCTTGGAGGTGGTCAATACTGGATGGGCCTGGCATCAAAGAAGTTTGCATGCACTTTCCCAACTTATGGCAAACCCATTCACATTGAGCGCAAACGTGTCTTTCAGATGGCGAATTACCAACAGATTATGTCCCCAATCGAATCGAACTTGCAACTCGTCAAGTCGCAGATAAATGACGCGATCACGGCATTGTCACCCGCGTCTCGGCGACCTGTCGCGCTGGTTGCTATCACCAAAACCAAATCAGTTGACGAGATTCGAAGTGCGTTTGCTGCCGGCCAGCGGGCATTTGGCGAAAACTACGTGCAAGAGGCCGTCGGCAAAATTGAATCATTACAAGATTTGAAAGCGCACGGCATTGTCTGGCATTTCGTCGGGCCCCTGCAAAGTAATAAATCGAAACTGATCGCGACCCATTTCGATTGGGTCCATGGGATTGACCGGCTAAAGATTGCCAGTGCGTTGTCCCGTCACAGATCTGTCGGCGTCGCGTTAAACGTTTGCGTACAGGTGAATGTTAGCGAGGAGCAAAGCAAGGGCGGCGTGGCACCCGGCGAGGCAATGGCGCTAGCAACGCAGGTTCGACAACTGCCTGGCCTCAAACTACGTGGCCTGATGACGATCATCGAGAACACGGTCGATGAATCCGCTCAGCGCGCACAATTCAGTATGATGCGTACACTGTTTGAGAAAATGAAAAGCGACAACACGGATGTTGATACGCTTTCAATGGGGATGTCGCAGGATTTCAGCATCGCCATATCTGAGGGGGCAACGATGGTAAGAGTGGGCAGCGCGATTTTTGGCGCGCGACAATGAACGTGCTCTTTATTGGCGGCGGAAACATGGCGCAGGCCATTCTGGGTGGACTGCTCGCAGAGGGGGTCCCGGCCAGGAATTTTTGCGTCGTTGAACCGGTGCAAGAGGCACGTGATCGCATTTCCGCTCTCGGCGTAGCGGCAGATGAGCGCGTGACAAACAACGTGCTCGATTACGACGCGATTATCCTGGCGGTCAAACCGCAAATGATGCGAGAGGCGATTGCCCCGCTCGCATCGCAGCTTAAGTCGCAGATTGTGATCAGTATCGCAGCGGGCGTCGGAACTGCCACTATTGGCCACTGGTTAGGCGATGGAGCTACATACGAAAACGTGGTGCGTGCCATGCCAAATACCCCGGCGCTCATTCGTGCGGGTATCACCGGCATGTATTCGTCGCCGGTCGTCGGCGAGGATGGCCGCCGCGCCGCCGAATCTCTGCTCGCCGCCGTGGGTGAAACCGTATGGTTTGAGGACGAGGCGATGCTCGATGTGGTAACTGCGGTTTCAGGCAGCGGACCCGCTTACGTTTTTTACTTTATCGAAGCGCTGGAACAGGCGGCGCTCGAACTGGGCTTCAATCAACATGATGCACGGCTGTTCGCAAAGCATACTTTCCTCGGCGGCGCGCGGCTGGCTGCTGAGAGCGACGAGCCCGCCAGCACACTGCGCGCGCGCGTGACCTCAAAGCGCGGGACGACTGAGGCGGCCGTCCGTACATTCGATCAGCGCGCCCTCAAGCAAGGTTTTGTTGATGGCGTAAGGGCCGCTTACATGCGATCGCGCGAACTGGGACTCGAACTCGCTGCCGCGCCGACCCCACCGTCGAATGTGGCCGGGGGCGCACACTGATGGTGATGAATGCACTGATTTTTGTACTTGAAACGATCGTCAATTTGTTTGTTTTAGCTGTGCTGACACGTTTTTACGCACAAGCGATGCGGGCACCGTTTCGTGCAAATGCCGGCAATCCAATCGTCGATTTCGTGCTGGCACTGACCGATTTTGCAGTTAAGCCGATGCGCAAGATTGTGCCTGGCATGCTCGGCCTTGATTTTGCCTCGCTACTGGTCGCTTGGATATCCGAGACGATATTGCTTCTGGTGAAAGCTGCCATTGTGATGCCAACTGCGTTCGCCCACGCCGGGCTGTGGCCGACTGTCGCGCTGCTCGCCATGATAGGAGTGTTCAAGTTGTCCATCTACCTTCTCATCGGCGTAGTGATCGTCCAGGCGATATTGTCATGGGTCAGCCCGTACCACCCGGTTCGACCATTTTTCGACGCGCTGGCGCGTCCGTTTCTCAAGCCCTTCCAGCGCATTATTCCATTGATTGGCGGCGTCGACTTGTCGCCGTTAGTACTGCTGCTAATATTGCAAGTGGTGCTCATGGTACCCGTCGCCTACCTCGAAAAATCGGCTGGGGCCTTGCTATGGCTGACGACAGGAGGATAATGCGACATGGACTTTAACGCCACCATCAACTCCCGCTTTGAGAGCGAAATTGAGCGCTACAACGCGTGGCGCGAAAATCTTTCGCGTTCAGTGCACGATTATCATGGCTGGCTCGAGCGCACCAATCAGCTGGACGTGCAACAGTCCATTCGTTTCTACGACTTGCTTGAGGCGCTAAATCGCGGTCGGCTGACGCTTGCCTTCCTGGCAGAGTTTTCGCGCGGCAAGTCGGAACTCATCAATGCGCTGTTTTTTTCCTCTTTCGAAGAGCGCCTGTTGCCGTCTGACGTTGGCCGCACGACCATGTGCCCAACCGAGATATTTCATGATCCCGCTGAAGAGCCGTATCTAAAGTTGCTCTCGATCGAAACGCGATATCGGGATGAGTCTATCTCCCAGCTTAAAAACATGCCCGTGGAATGGTCGAAGATTCGGTTAAACGTTAATAGCGCCAAGGAGATGAAGCAGGCGCTTTCCGCGCTTGCCGATACCAAACGCGTATATGCACTTGATGCGCGCATGATGGGCTTGATACCCATGTTCGACGATTCCGGGCAAGGTCCCAGTGAAGATGACATCGTCGAGGTGCCAGCGTGGCGCTATGCGATCATCAATTACCCTCATCCGCTGCTAACCAACGGCTTGGCCATTTTGGATACTCCTGGTCTCAATGCTCTCGGCCTGGAGCCTGAACTTACACTGTCGACCATTCCGAACGCAAACGCGGTCCTGTTTCTGCTCGGGATCGATACCGGCGTGACCAAGAGCGATCTGGAAATCTGGGATCGCTATGTGAAGTCTGGTGCGCCTGCCAAGATCGCCGTGTTGAACAAAATCGATCTCATGTGGGATGAGCTGAAAACCGAGCCTGAGATTAAGGCAGGGATGCAGCGCATGATGGAGACTACCTGTAGCCAGTTGGGTCTGCCGCCGGAACAGGTCTTCGCCTTGTCTGCGCAAAAGGCGTTGGTTGGCCGCATCAAGGGCGACGACGAAATGGTCGAACGTTCCGGAATCAGGCGTCTCGAAACCTATCTTGCCAATGAGATCATCCCGATCAAGCGTCAGCTGCTTGCGAAATCGGTCACCAGCGAAATCGGCACGATGATGGTCAGCAGTCATCGCAGTTGCGCGCAAAAACTCGAGTCCAATCGCGTGCAGTTAAATGAGCTGGCGCAGCTACAAGGCAAGAGCCGCGATGTGACTGTGAAGCTTTGGCAGCGCATCAGTCTGGAAAAGGAAGCCTACAACGCTGCACTCGCCGAATATAAAGTTCAGCGCGCGTCCTTCAACCAGAAGCGCAATACCTTGCTCGACCTGTTCAACCCGACAAAGCTTGATGTGCTGTGTGCTCGCAGCCTGCAGGCGATGAACGATTCCTGGACTACCCCGGGACTAACCCGTGGCATGCGTGAGCTGATTCGACTTATTCAGGAAGATTTTAAAGCGGTGTGTCTGTCCGGTGAAGACATATTGCGCTTGATGGAAGGTGTCTACAACACATTTCAGCAGCGCTTCAAATTTGAAAAAATGGATTTCCCGCTGCTTGATCTGGCTGGTCCGCGCGCACAATTACAGATACTCATCAATGAGACTGAAGCCTTCTGTCGCGATCCGGTCAATATTGTCATGACGGAAAAGCGTTTTATGGTGCGCAAGTTCTGGCGCATGCTGGTCGATCAAGCCCGTCGGATATTTAACGGCGCCCGCACCGATCTGGACAGATGGCTTACCGCTGTGCCGCTACCGCTAGAGACGCAAATTCGGGATCACAAAGTCCAGTTGCAGGCGCGTCTGGATTCGCTGGCCAAGATTAATGATCGTGGTGGCGCCATCAATGAAGAGGTGGCGACCTTACAGAAACAGAGACAGGGTCTGGAAGGCCAGATTGCCATGATCACGCAGCTCATCATGCAGGTTCGGGACATTGGTCCATCTCCTGATCTGGCGGAAACTTTGCCGCTGTCAGCAGCAGCGGTCCCGGAAGACATGCTGAAAACTCAACGGCTGGAAACGGTTCGCGCGGAACCCGAGTCGCCGATGCAGGTTCCGACAAAGGAAACACCCGTCGAGTTTCTGACAACTCAAAAATTGAATCTAAACGCAAAACCCTGACAGCAAGCGACGCAAACGACAACGTGAGCGTACTTCTCAAACCAGAATAACGTCGTATTGCTCCTGGGTATAGGCTGTCTCCACCGATAGGGAAATCGGCTTTTTGATGAAATCCTCCAGCATGGTCATTCCCTGGGATTCTTCATCGAGGAAGCGGTCAATCACGGTTTGCGATGCAAGGATGCGAAATTCCTTGGCATCGAACTGCCTCGCGGAGCGCATGATTTCACGAAGAATTTCATAACAAACCGTCTGCGCAGATTTGATCTCACCCCGAGCCGTGCACGTGGGGCAGGCCTCGCACAAAATATGCGCCAGACTCTCGCGCGTGCGCTTCCGGGTCATTTCGACCAGGCCGAGTTGGGTAAATCCGTTCACCGTTACACGTGTGCGGTCGCGTGAAAGCGCCTTGCGGAATTCGGCGAGAACGGCATTTTTGTGCTCCTCGCTGTCCATGTCGATGAAATCAACAATGATGATGCCGCCAAGGTTGCGCAATCGCAGTTGTCGCGCGATGGCCTGCGTGGCCTCAAGATTCGTCTTGAAAATGGTGTCGTCAAAACTGCGCCCGGATACGAAGGCACCGGTATTCACATCGACCGTCACCAGGGCCTCAGTCTGATCGATGATGACGTAGCCGCCGGATTTCAAATCAACCCGCCGCTTCAACCCTCTTTCGATCTCGTCCTCGACCCCGAACAGATCAAACAGCGGACGCTCGCCCGCATAGTGCTCCAATACACCGAGCGACTGGCGCGTATAGCGTTCGGCAAAATCCTGCATGCGCGCGTGCGTTTCGCGCGAGTCCACAACGATGCGCTCGGTTTCGCGTGTCACCAGATCCCGCAATACGCGCAGCGAGAGATCAAGATCCTGGTACAGCAACATTTGCGGGGGTGCCGTCTTCGCGGTTGTCGCAATGCCCCGCCACAGTTTGATGAGATATTCGATGTCGGCGGTGAGCTCTTCGTCGGTCGCAGTTTCAGCCACGGTACGCACGATGAAGCCACCGGTTTCGCCTGGAGGCATCAGGGCATGAACTTTCTCACGCAAAT
This sequence comes from Betaproteobacteria bacterium, assembly GCA_039932875.1. Classification (GTDB taxonomy): domain Bacteria; phylum Pseudomonadota; class Gammaproteobacteria; order Burkholderiales; family Usitatibacteraceae; genus UKL13-2. The sequence goes on from JBDTPE010000107.1 coordinate 6,092, forward strand.
GTTCGCGCTCGGCTTCGTCCTCGATGCGCTGCGAGATCCCAATGTGCTGATCCCCGGGCAAGTACACCAGCAGGCGACCGGCAATGGAGATTTGCGTCGACAGCCGCGCGCCCTTGCTGCCGATGGGGTCCTTGATCACTTGCACCAGCAAGGTCTGGCCCTCTTGCAATAGTTTCTCTATCGGCTTTTGTTCCGCGGTTTTGTTTGAAGCCCAGATATCCGCAACATGCAAGAATGCGGCCCGCCCCAAACCGACTTCGATAAACGCCGACTGCATACCAGGCAACACGCGGCCAACCCGTCCCAAATAAATATTGCCGACCAGGCCCCGATTGGATCCGCGCTCCACCAGCAACTCCTGTACGGCGCCCTGCTCCATGATGGCGACGCGGGTTTCCTGCGGAGACACGTTGATCAGTATTTGTTCGTTCATTTTGGCCTGTAGTTTATTTTCATTGCTAGGCCAGTGTCGTTCAAACCGGCAAGCCGCATTGTCGCAGCAGCGTCGTCGTCTCGTAAAGCGGCAATCCCATTACGCCCGAATAACTACCTGAGATTTTGGAGATAAACTTGGCGGCTAGCCCTTGCACCGCATATCCGCCTGCCTTGTCCATCGGCTCACCGGAGTCAACGTAGCGTTTGATTTCATCTGCAGTAAGGGGGGCAAAAACGACGAAGCTGGTCGACAGTATCTGTTTAATTTCGTGTTCGGTTGCTACTGCGATTGCGGTCAATACCTGATGCGACTCACCCGAAAGCTGCGTGAGCATTCGCACGGCGTCGTCATGATCGATCGGTTTGCCCAGGATGTGGCCATCAATGGTGACGGTCGTATCGGCAGTCAGTATCAAGCGCGACGGCAGTCGGCGCTCGCGCATCACTTTCAGCGCAGTCACTGCCTTGAGCGTGGCGATGCGCTGAACATAGACGTGTGCAGATTCATCATGCAGCGGCGTTTCATCCACGTCGATACGAGGCTGCAGTTCACGCATCATCAGAAGCTCGAAATGTATACCGGCCTGCTTCAGCAGTTCACGGCGTCGCGGGCTTTTTGATGCAAGATAAATGATGTTTGTTGGTGGCGGCATAACAGTCATCAATTCCGGTTTCGTCAGTCGCGATGGTACGGATGATTCTGCGTTAATGACCAGGCCCGATAGAGCTGCTCTGCAAGCATCACGCGTACCATTCCATGTGGCAGTGTACAGCCGGATAAAGAAAGCTGCCGCGAAGCGGACCGCTTGACCGATTCGTGCAGTCCATCCGCGCTGCCGATGACAAAGCAGGGGCTGACGCCTTCACGCATCCAGGTCGTCAACATCTGCGCCAGATCGCGGGTGGTCAAGCGTTGTCCGCGCTCGTCGAGCACCA
>JBDTPE010000108.1:0-7462 GCA_039932875.1 Betaproteobacteria bacterium
AAAGACAAAAACTCCAGCATCGGCGAGGCTTGCAGGCCGAAAACATACCGAAACGCCCGCCAATGCTAGGGTTTGCCTTTTACCTTGCCATATAACGTCAGCGCGACAATTCGCTGCTCGGCATGATCGACAATTGGCGCCGGATAATCGCGGCCGATAACGACGCCACAGGCCTGCTGCTCCAGTGGCGGCAACATCCACGGCGCGTGGATGAACTTGTTGGGTACTACTTCAAGTTCCGGCAGATAGCGGCGTATGAATTTCCCCTCCGCGTCAAAGCGCTCCGACTGCGTTACCGGATTGAAGATGCGGAAATAGGGTTGCGCGTCGCAGCCGGTGGACGCCGCCCACTGCCAGCCGCCGTTGTTGGCCGATAAATCGAAGTCATTCAAGTTGTCGGCAAAATACTTCTCACCCCAGCGCCAGTCGATGAGCAAATCCTTGGTCAGGAAGCTGGCGACGATCATGCGCAGGCGGTTATGCATGTATCCAGTCTGATTGATCTGCCGCATCGCGGCGTCTATGATCGGGTAGCCGGTACGCGCCTCGCACCAGGCGCTGAACAATTGCTTGTCGTTGGGCCACACCATCGCGTCGTACTCAGGTCGGAATGCCGAGTTCGCTGCATGCGGAGTGTGAAACAGGATCTGGAAATAGAAGTCTCGCCAGATCAATTCCGACAGCCAGGTTGCAGCACCTTCGCTCTTGTGCGCCAGCGCATGGCCGATACGCGCGAGTTCGCGTATCGAGACCGTGCCGAAACGATTGTGTACCGACAGATAGGAGACCCCTTTCACGGAGGGGATGTCGCGTGCCGTTTTGTAACCGTCAATTCTCTTGACGAAATCGGCCAGCAAATTCCGTGCTGCCGCCTCGCCCCCGTCGATACCCAATTCCTTGAGATTGGTGCGCACAAAACCTAGCGCCTCCAATGGCATCAATGGTTCGACTGACGGCGCTGTCGCAAAATGCGCACGGTACTTTTCGACCGGATAGGCTTTGAGCTGGAACCCATCAACCTTTTTGAGCCACGCGTTTTTGTAGGGTGTGAACACGCTGTAGGTCCCGCCAACCTGTGTGAGCACCTCGTCCTTCTCGAAGATCACCACGTCCTTGAACGTATGAAAACCGATGTCGCTATGCATGAGCGCGTCGCGCACCAGTAGGTCGCGTGCGATCGCATCCGGCTCATAATCCTCGTTGGTGAATACCGCATCGGCGCTCAGTTCGCGGGCAAGCTTCGGGATCAATGCGTCGGCGCGTGCATGGTGAATGTGCAGCCCGCCACCCATCGATGTCAGTGACGCGGCCAACTCGCGAACACTTTCCCAAATGAACTCGACGCGCCGGTCAGCTTTGCTCGGCAATGCATCGAGAATTTGCTTGTCGAAGACAAACACGCAATGAACCTGCCGTGCCGATTTCAGTGCGTGGTAGAGGCCTGCGTTATCGGTCGCGCGCAAATCGCGGCGGAACCAGAATAGTGCGGCGTCCAATCGTTGGGGCTTCATAGCTTCGTTCATCAGGCGTTTGGCATGGTCAATCGTAGGTTTAACGGGTAAAATTTCGAGTCAGTGAACAGCATCAATCTTACCAATCATTTTCTGATCGCCATGCCCGGCATGGCCGATCCGCATTTTTCCAAAACGTTGACGTTGATCTGCGAGCACTCCGAACGCGGCGCCATCGGCCTGGTGATCAACAAGCCTATCGACGTCACCTTGGGAACGCTGTTCGAACAGGTCAATATCGAACTCAATGACGAAGCGCTTCGCATGGAACCGGTGCATTTCGGCGGGCCGGTGATGGTGGATCGCGGCTTTGTGTTGCACCAGCCACTGGGCGACTGGAATTCCACGCTCAAAATAGACGACGACACCGGGCTGACCACATCGAAAGATATTCTTGAAGCAATGGCCGAGGGCAATGGTCCCAGTCGTGTGCTGGTGACACTAGGCTATGCCGGGTGGGCCCCGGGACAACTGGAAGAGGAAATCAAGCGCAACGGCTGGCTCACCGTAGAAGCCAAGGCGTCGCTGATGTTCGATCTTCCTGACGAAGCGCGGGTGACGGCGGCGATGGGTCTGTTGGGGCTCAATTACGGAAACCTTTCGGACACGGCTGGTCATGCATAGCGATCACGCCGAAACAATTCTGGGATTCGACTTTGGCGAAAAGCGCATCGGCGTCGCCGTCGGCAATACCATCACATGGCAGGCGCAAGCGTTGACCACACTGCACGTGGAATCGAATGCTGCGCGATTGGGCGCCGTTGCAAAACTGGTGACTGACTGGCAGCCGGCGAGCTTTGTCGTCGGTCAGCCCGAGCACGCAGACGGCACGCCGCACGAGGTCGCGCATCTGGCCAAAAAATTCGGTAACCGCCTGACTGAAAAATTTCGCTTGCCGGTGGCCTATGTCAACGAGACCCTTAGTTCGGTCGAAGCCAGCAGCATTCTTGGTGCACGCGGTGTCAATGGCATCGCCCAAAAATCGGAAATCGATGCCGTCGCAGCACAGGTGATTCTGCAAAGTTTCCTTGATGAGCGAGCCAGCCATGCAGCTTGACGCCGAACAGTTGGTCACCGCAGTTGCCACCAAAATTGGCGCGCTCGCCGACGACACCGTCGTGGTTGGTATCCACAGCGGTGGCGTGTGGGTGGCAGAACGGCTGCATCAAATGCTCAATGCTGGTCCACCCATGGGCACGCTTGCGGTTACCTTGCATCGTGATGACTTCGGTAGGATTGGCCTGCACCCGCAAAAGAAATCCACCGACATGCCGATCAATATCGAGGGCCGCCATATCCTGCTAGTCGATGATGTCCTCAACACCGGGCGCACCTTGCGTGCGGCACTCAATGAGCTGTTCGACTTTGGCCGCCCTGCAAGCGTGAAGCTTGCGGTGCTGGTGGATCGCGGGCTGCGTGAATTGCCGTTCGCTGCCGACTATATCGGTGCCACCATGACGCTCGACGCGAGCCAGGAACTGAGATTGACCAACGACAACTCTCATCTGCGCTTCGACGTGCGCACCAAAGATGCGAAGAAAAGCTAATTGGCGACCATGGCGCTGACATTCAATCCCCAACTGACTTCCGATGGCAAGCTCAAGCATCTCCTGAGTACTGAAGGCCTGCCGAGGCAATTGATCGAGTCGCTGTTGGAAACGGCCGATCAGTTCGTCAGCGTCGGTGATCGTGAAGTGAAAAAAGTGCCGATTCTTCGTGGCAAGTCGGTATTTAATTTGTTCTTTGAAAACTCCACGCGTACACGCACCACCTTCGAGATCGCCGCCAAACGGCTATCAGCAGACGTCATCAATCTGAACATGAATGCATCCTCGACCACCAAGGGTGAGTCACTGCTGGACACGGTCGACAACCTCGCTGCGATGAATGCCGACATGTTCGTGGTGCGGCACGCCGAATCCGGCGCACCACATTTGATTGCCAAGCACATCAAACCCGGCATCGCGGTGATTAATGCTGGCGACGGCAGGCACGCGCACCCGACGCAGGGGCTGCTCGATATGTACACCATTCGCCACTACAAAAAATCGTTTCACAATCTAAGCGTGGCTATCGTCGGCGATGTACTGCACTCGCGGGTGGCGCGCTCGGGCATCCACGCGCTGACCACACTCGGTTGCCCGGATGTGCGGGTGATCGGGCCGAAAACACTGATTCCGACCGAGGTTGAACGCATGGGGGTGTCCGTGTTTCACGACATGGCGCGCGGCCTGGAGGGCTGCGACGTGGTCATCATGTTGCGTTTGCAGAATGAACGCATGAACGGCGCGCTGCTACCCAGCGCGCACGAATTTTTTAAGAGCTACGGTCTGACCGCAGCAAAACTCGCCCGCGCCAAGCCGGACGCCATCGTCATGCATCCTGGCCCGATGAATCGCGGTGTGGAAATAGACTCGCTGGTTGCTGACGGCAGACAGAGCGTGATCTTGCCGCAGGTGACCTTTGGTATCGCTGTGCGTATGGCGGTCATGGCCACGGTGGTGGGCGCATGAATCTACAGATCAACAACGGTCGCCTGATCGACGCCGCACAATCGCTGGATGAGGTGAAATCGATATTTGTCGTCGATGGCAGTATTGCAGCCATTGGAATCGCGCCAGATGACTTTAAAGCCGCCAAAATCATCGATGCAGCCGGCAAGATTGTCTGTGCCGGACTGGTGGATCTGGCCGCGCGACTGCGCGAACCTGGCTTCGAGCATAAAGCTACGCTGGAAAGCGAAATGCTCGCCGCCGTTGCGGGCGGTGTCACCTCGCTGGTATGTCCGCCCGATACCGATCCGGTGCTCGATGAGCCCGGCCTGGTCGAGATGTTGGCGCGCCGCGCCAATGCCCTGCATCAGTCCCACGTCTATCCACTGGGTGCGCTGACGGTTGGGCTGCGCGGCGAAAAGCTGAGCGAGATGGTCGAGCTGACCGAGGCGGGATGCATTGGCTTTTTCAACGCCAATCAACCGATCGTCAACACCCACACCCTGTACCGGGCGATGCAATATGCCGCGACCTATGGTTACACCGTGTGGTTGCGCGCCGAAGAATCGCATCTGGCCAACCATGGCATCGCCCACGACGGCGAAGTGGCGACACGGCTGGGTCTGGCCGGGATTCCCGTCAGCGCCGAAACCGTCATGATCGCGACCATTGCCACGCTGATGCGGGAAACCGGTGCGAAAGTACATCTGGCACGGCTCTCCAGCCGGTTGGGGGTCGATCTGGTTCGCGCCGCCAAGGTTGAAGGATTGCCGCTCACATGTGATGTCGGCATTCATCATCTGCTGCTCACCGATTGCGACATCGGCTATTTCGATTCGCAATACCGGTTCGCGCCACCACTGCGCAGTTCGAGCGATCGCGATGCGCTGTCCCGTGGTGTCAGCGACGGCACCATCGATGCCATTTGCTCGGACCATACCCCGCACGATGACGACGCCAAAAACGTACCGTTCGGTGAAGCGTTGCCCGGTTCCACCGGGCTCGAATTATTGTTGCCGCTGACGTTGAAATGGGCGGAACGGGCCGGTGTATCCATTCCGTCTGCCCTGGATAAGATTAGTGGCAGTCCTGCCCGCCTGCTTGGCATTGCCGCTGGTTCACTCGCCCCTGGCCAGCCAGCGGATATCTGCGTGTTTGATCCCAAGGCGTTCTGGGCGGTTACGTCGCAGACTTTGCGCAGCCAGGGCAAAAATTCGCCCTACCTCCGGCGCGAACTGGAAGGCCGGGTGACACACACGCTGGTGAACGGAAAGCTGGTTTTTCAGTCGTAGTGCAGTTGGCTCAACGTTCAATTGTGGATGTGAGATTGGAGCCCCCTCTCCCTCGGTCCCTCTCCCACGAGGGGAGAGGGAGGAAGAACAACTTCCCGTTTCGCGCCTGACTTTTCGTCATGCAACTTCTTTTAAGACAATATGAATCCCTTACTCGACTTCTCCGCGCTACCCCGCTTTTCCACCATCAAGCCCGCTGACGTAAAGCCCGCAGTCGATCAATTGATCGCCGACGCGCGCGCGACAGTGGAAAATATCGCCACTGCGATTGAGCCGCCAACTTGGGCGAATTTTGTGACGCCGCTTGACGACGTCACCGAGCGTCTGTCACGCGCCTGGGGGGTGGTTGGCCATTTGAACGCGGTGGTCAATTCGCCCGAACTGCGTGATGCCTACAACGGCATGCTGCCAACCGTCACCGACTTCTGGTCGGGCCTGTCACAGGATGAGCGCCTGTTTGCCAAATACAAGCAACTACGCGCTTCTTCAGGCGCTTTGCCTCTGAAACCCGCGCAGAATAAGGCGATAGACAATGAGCTGCGTGATTTCGTGCTTGGTGGTGCCGAGCTCCCCGCCGACAAGAAGGCGCGATTCAAAGCGGTGCAGGAAGAACTCTCGACCTTAATGTCCACGTTCAACGACAACGTCCTTGACGCGACCAATGCCTTTGCGCACTTTGTCGAAACCGAAGCGGAGCTCGCGGGACTGCCGGACGACGTAAAAGCCGCGGCGCGCGAAGCGGCCGCGAAAGATGGCAAGCCGGGCTGGAAACTCACGCTGCATCAACCCTGCTTTGGGCCGGTCATGCAATACGCCGATTTTCAACCGTTGCGCGAGCATCTGTATCGGGCTTACGTCACGCGTGCCTCCGAGCTCGGCGCCGATCCGAAGTGGAATAACAGCACCGCAATAAGCCGCATCCTCCAATTGCGCGCCGAGACGGCCTCGTTGCTGGGTTACCGTAATTACGCAGAAGTGTCGCTCGCAACCAAGATGGCCGAATCACCGGCCGACGTGGTCTCGTTCATCGAGGACATGGTCGCCAAAGCCAAACCATTCGCCGAGCGCGACTGGCGCGAACTGAACGACTTCGCACGCGACGCGTTGGCAATGACACACGTAAACGCTTGGGACGTTTCGTACGTGTCGGAAAAGCTTCGCGAGCAGCGCTATGCATTCTCGGACAACGAGGTAAAGCAGTATTTTCCGGAGGCGAAAGTGCTATCCGGGCTATTTCGCGTTATCGAATCTCTTTATGGTTTGATCGTCAAGCCTGCCAAGGCGGAGACCTGGCATCAGGATGCACGCTTCTTTGATTTGGTCGATCAGACTGGCGGCTTGGTCGGGCAGTTCTACCTGGACCTCTATGCCCGCGACGCCAAGCGCGGTGGTGCGTGGATGGATGATGCCATCAATCGTCGGCGCAAGCACGAAGGTGTAAACGGCGTTCAACACCCTGTCGCTTTCTTGACCTGCAATTTCGCGGCACCTGTGGGCAGCGGCGACAAAATGCGGCCGGCGCTATTCACGCACGACGATGTCATCACGCTGTTCCACGAATTCGGACACGGCCTGCATCAGTTGCTGACCGAGGTGGACGAACTCTCCGTGTCGGGCATCAACGGTGTGGAATGGGACGCGGTGGAATTACCGAGCCAGTTCATGGAGAACTTTTGCTGGGAGTGGGACGTTCTCACCCACATGACGCAGCACGTCGATACTGGTGCAACGCTACCGAGAGCGCTGTTCGACAAGATGATCGCGGCGAAGAATTTCCAGGCCGGCATGCAGTTCGTGCGCCAGCTTGAATTCAGTCTGCTCGATATGCGGCTTCACACTAGCTATGAGGTGGGCAAAGATGATTTGTTGGCGCTAGTCAATGACGTCCGCAAACAGGTGGCGGTGGTGAACTATCCGGCTTTCAATCGATCCACATTCGCATTCGGACATATCTTTGGCGGAGGTTATGCGGCTGGTTATTACAGCTATAAATGGGCTGAAGTGCTGTCGGCAGATGCCTATGCTGCCTTCGAAGAGTCGGGCGTGCTCAATGCCGACACTGGTGCCCGTTTTCGACGCGAGGTGCTGGCGCGCGGCGGTAGTCGATCAGCGCTTGCCTCGTTCACCGCATTCCGCGGCAGGAAGCCCGAGATGGAAGCGCTGTTGC
>JBDTPE010000109.1:0-7374 GCA_039932875.1 Betaproteobacteria bacterium
TCGAAGCTCAATCTCCAATCCGTCGTGCATGCGTGTTTTGATGCGACCGTCCTGCGGGCGGCGCTTTTCAACCACGTCCATGCGGCCTAAAATTTTGATGCGCGACGTCATGGCGACAGCCACTGCTGCAGGGACTTGATAGACTTGATGCAATACGCCGTCGATTCTGAAGCGAATAATGGCAACTTCGCGACGCGGCTCAACGTGGATATCAGAGGCACGCTGGTCGAACGCGTATTGCCATAGCCAGTCGACCAGGGTAACGATGTGGTGATCGTTGGCATCCAGCGTACGGCCGGCCTTGCCGAGTTCGACCAGTTGCTCAAATTCATTGATGCGTGCGGCGCCGCCGTCACTCTTTTCCGCTCGCTTGACTGAGCGCGAAAGATTGTAGAACTCGCCCACATAGCGGGCGATGTCCTGCGGATTGGCGATCACGACCTTGATGTTGTACTTGAGCATGTCGCCCAGCTCGCGCTGCCATACCGACATATAGGGTTCGCAGGTGGCAATGACGACATCCTTGCCGCGAACTTCCACCGGCAGGATATTGCGCTTGGCGGCATAGTCAGACGACATCACGTCGGTCACTGCACGCATATCGATTTTCAGCGGATCGACGTGGTAATACGGAACCTCAACGCGCAATGCCATCCATTCGGTCAGGCGCTCAATATCGAGATTGCGCTGCGGTGGCTTGAGCGATTTCAGCTTTGCCTTGGCAACGATGGTCAGCGGGTGTTCATCTGACGGATTGGTGCGCCAGTCTTTGAGCGCGCGCTCGGATTCCGCTTGTGGAATGAAACCATCCACTACCAAGGCGGCCAACACTTCCGGCATCGTCACGCGGCGCTCGGTCTTGTTGAGCTTGACCGACTCGAGCACGGGAACAGCGAAATTTGACTTGATTGCCGCAGCAGTGGGTGAGGGGGTTGCCATCAGCATTGTTCCTTTGTTTGCGCTTCGTCACCAATCATCGGCCGCCAATCCACCAACTTGCCGACCAGTCGCTTCAGTAGCGTCCTTAATGTATCGGCGCGTCGCTCATCATAATTGTGTGGCGCCGCTTCATCCATATAACAACACTGTGCCATTTCCAGTTGCAGCGCGTGCACCTTGTTGGTGGGTTTTCCGTAGTGCCGGGTAATGTGGCCACCTTTGAAGCGTCCATTATGTACCGCACTGAAACCGCCTGCACCTGCAAGACCCGCGAATGCGGTTTGCGCCAATGATGCGGCACAACTGTTGCCGTCGGCGGTGCCCAGACTCAGGTCGGGCAGGCGTCCGGCAAAAAAACGTGGGGCCATGCTGACGATGGAGTGACCGTCGAGGAGAATGCAGTATCCGTGCCGGTGTTTGATTCGTTCAATCTCGGCTGTCAACTGCGCGTGATACGGCAACCAGTATTGTTCGATGCGCGACCTGATCACTGCAGCATCGGGTTCCATTCCAGTCTTGTAAACAGGCTCGTCGTGAAACGTTGACGTCGGACAAATTTCCGTGTTGCTCGCACCCGGATACATCTCCAGCCCCGACGGATCGCGATTGAGGTCAACCACGATGCGCGAATGCGTGGCCACCATCAATGTCGCACCAAGCGATGGCACAAAGTCATAGAGCCTGTCGACATACCAATCTGTATCGGGAACCGTCATGCCCGCCGCGGTCAAGCGCAGCGCAATTGCGGGGGGCAGGTAGGTGCCAGCATGCGGGACGTTGACGATTAGCGCTACGCCGTCGCCATTTCCACCCTCGATTTGCCAGAGTGCCGGGCTAGTCATTTGCGCTCCTTGCCGTTGGCAACGATCCTGACTGGCGTGACACCGCCCATCCAGTAGCAGAGTTCTGCCGGCTGATCAACCGCCCACACACACCAGTCCGCACGTTGGCCCACCACCAGCGACCCGCGATCATCCTGTAAGCCCAGTGCATGGGCAGCATTCACCGTCACGCCGCGCAAAACTTCGGTCGGCGTCAATCTGAAGAGTGTGCAAGCTAGTTGCATGTTCGCTTGCATCGAAACAATCGGCGACGTGCCTGGATTGAGGTCACTCGCCACGGCGATTCTGACCCCGGCGTCGCGCAATGCTTGTATAGGTGGCAACCTGGTTTCGCGCAGTACGTAATACGCGCCGGGTAATAGCACAGCAACAGTACCGGCCTTGGCCAATGCGGCTACACCGGCATCATCGAGGTACTCCAGATGATCGGCTGACAAGGCAGCGAATTTTGCCGCCAACGCCGCGCCGTGCTGGTTGGACAATTGTTCTGCGTGCAGCTTTATTGGAAACCCAAAGTGCCTCGCCGCCTCAAAAAAACGTTGCGTCTGCGCGCGCGTGAAACCGATGTCATCGCAAAACGCATCGACGGCATCGGCAAGTCTTTCCTTGGCAATGACCGGCAATATCTGCTGGCATACGTGTTCGACATAGTCGTCTGCCCGGCCTAGAAACGAAGTTGGCAGCGCATGCAATCCCAGAAAAGTTGTGGTGACGCCAATCGCATTTCGACGACCCAGTTCGCGTGCAACCCGCAGCATTTTCAGCTCAGATTCCAGATCAAGGCCATAGCCGGACTTGATTTCGATGGTGGTTACGCCCTCGCTCATCAACACATGCAGACGGCGCTCGCTTTGCTGTAGCAGTTCGTCCTCGCTTGCTTCCCGCACGGCACGCACGGTGGCGGAAATACCACCGCCCGCCTTCGAGATATCCGTGTAGCTGGCGCCTTTGAGTCGCATTTCAAATTCCTGCGCACGATTGCCGGCGAATACGAGATGAGTATGGCAGTCGATCAAGCCGGGCGTCATCAACGCCCCGGCACAATCATGCACGACAGTCGAATTCGCAATCGGTGCGTCAGCGGCGTTGCCGACCCAGGTAATCCGCTCGTGTTGCGAGGCGATCGCGCCGCACTCGATCAGACCCAGGCCTTCGCCGCACATCGTCGCGATGCGCGCATTGGTCCAAAGTTGATCAAAGGCTGGGCGTGACATCGGCGGGTGGGCTTTTACGAATTCCGGCTTCGCTGCTCAGCTTAGCAGCCGCCGCAAACTGGTCCGGTAACGCGCGAAAGCCTTTTCCTCTTCAGCGTGATGTCCGTCCTGCACCACCCAAGTACCACCGACCATTACATCGCGCACTGGCTGCCGGGCCGGTCCAAAGATGGCCGCATCGAGCAGGGTGTCACCCGCGTGTTCGGCCAGTGCCACGTCATCGCTATTCATCACAACCAGATCGGCGCGGCAATTTGCAGCAATCGCACCCACATTCTGACCAAGCGCCCTCGCCCCACCCGCCAGCGCCTGCCGGTACAGGCCGCCACCGATGGAGGCAATGGCCGGCGTATGCAGAATATTGCGTCGTGCGCTTTTCAATCGCTGCGCATATTCGACAATCGCCAGTTCGCGAAAAGGATCGACGCCGACGTGGCTGTCGCCGCCGATTCCCCAGCTTCCCTGTTGCAAGAAATAATCCGGCGCATTGAAAATGCCGTCCCCCAGATTTGCTTCAGTGCTGGGGCAGAGTCCCGCTACGGCATCGCACTCAGCGAGGCGAAACGTTTCATCATCATTGAGATGTGTGGCATGCACCAGACACCAGCGGGCATCGATGTTGGTATTGTTTAGCAGCCACGCAACCGGGCGCTGATGACTCCACAACAGGCAGTCCTCAACCTCTTTCAATTGTTCGGCCGCATGAATATGAATTGGTGCGCGCTGATCGTACGAATCGAGATGGGCAACAATGGCAGTCAATTCCTCCGGCGTAACCGCTCGCAGCGAGTGCGGCGCAATACCGACACGGCGGATCGAGGATTGATGATTGATAATTCCGTCGACCAGCCGATTGAAGGAATCCACATCGTGAATAAAGCGCTTTTGCCCCGAATTGGGCGGCGTTCCGCCAAATGTCGCATGGGCATAAAACACAGGCAACATCGTCAGGCCAATTCCGGCGGTCACGGCGGCGGCAACGGCGCGCTCGGCCATCTCGGCAGGATTGGCATAGGCGTCGCCGCGCTCGTCACGATGCAGATAATGGAATTCGGCGACGCTGGTATAGCCCGACTTGAGCATCTCGATGTAGAGCTGGGTGGCGATTGCTTCGTTGTCTTCCGGCGTGATGCGTTCCAGAAACCGGTACATCAACTCCCGCCAGGACCAGAAGTTGTCCCCGCCAGGACCGGAACGCTCGGTGAGCCCGGCCATGGCACGTTGAAACGCATGTGAATGCAGATTGGGCATTCCCGGAATGACAGCGCCGTTGACGATTTCTGCGCCACCTGAAGCGGCGTCTGGCGTTACCCGAGTGATGAGATCGCCGTCGATTTCAATCAGTACATCGCGACGCCAGCCATCGGCTAGCAAAGCCTCGTTGGCGAAAAGATGCCGAACTGTCATCGATCAGACGAACAAAGCAGGCTACCAACCATGTCGTTGAATGCGCCGTCGCGAATAAGCGCCGTCGCCGCTTCGATATCGGGACTGAGCAAGCGGTCGTGGTCGTAATGTGGCACCTTGGCGCGCACCAGCATGTGGGCGCGTAGCAGGGCAGGAGAAGTTGTGAGCGGCGCACGCAAATCGATGCCCTGCGACGCGGCGAGTAACTCTATGGCAACGATACCTGCCGTGTTCTCGGCCATCTCGCCCAATCGTCTCGCTGCAAAGGTCGCCATGCTGACGTGATCTTCCTGATTGGCGGAGGTGGGCAAGGAATCCACTGAGGCCGGGTGCGCCATCGATTTATTCTCGGACGCCAACGCCGCTGCTGTGACTTGCGCCATCATATAGCCCGAATTCAAGCCACTGTCCTTAACCAGAAATGGCGGCAAGCCCGACAGGCCAGGATCGACCAGCAATGCCATGCGCCGCTCCGAAAGCGCGCCGATTTCGGCGACCGCAATCGCCAGTTGATCTGCCGCCATCGCCACCGGCTCGGCGTGAAAATTGCCGCCGGAAAGTACCTCGCCGGTATCGGGAAACACCAGAGGATTGTCGGTTACGCCGTTGGCTTCGATTTCCAGTGTGCGCGCAGCACTAAGCATCACGTCCAGGCATGCCCCCATCACCTGCGGCTGGCAACGCAAGGAGTAGGGGTCCTGCACCTTGTCGTCGCCGAGCAAGTGTGAGTCGCGAATCTGACTGCCTTTCAGCAGCGCACGGTAAATTTCACCAGTCCGAATCTGACCCGGTTGGCCACGCAACTGGTGGATACGCGCATCGAACGGCGTATCGCTGCCCATCGCTGCATCTACACTCATGGCACCGGCCACCATCGCTGCGGCGAAAGCATTTTCGATCTGGAACAGGCCGTGAAGGGCAAGTGCCGTGGAAACCTGTGTGCCGTTAAGTAAAGCCAGCCCCTCCTTAGGCGCCAGCGTAATCGGTGACAGCCCCGCGGCGATTAACGCATCCATTGCAGGCAATCGCTTGCCGCCCACGTGCGCCTCTCCCATGCCGAGCAGCAACGCGGACATATGCGCCAGCGGCGCAAGGTCACCCGACGCCCCAACTGAACCCTTGGCGGGAATCAGCGGGAAGACGCCAGCATTCAACAGTCTTAGCAGCGCCTCAACGATCAATGGCCTCACGCCTGACCGCGCACGCGCGAGGCTGGCAATCTTGAGCAACAAGATCAGCCGCACGACCACATCAGGTAACGGCTCGCCCACACCCGCGCTATGCGAGAGCACGAGGTTGCGTTGCAGCGCCTCCAGTTGATCCGCCTTGATATGCGTATTGGCCAGCTTGCCAAAACCGGTATTGATTCCATAGGCCGGTGCACCCTTGGCGACGATGCGCGCCACCGTCTCGGCGCCTGCGTGAATTTCGTCCCACGACTCTGCGGGCAACTCGAAAGTGACGTGCGCATCACGAACGTGGCGCAACTGGTTGAGCGTGAGTTTTCCGGGAATGATGGTGAAGGTTTTTGTCATGGCAGGATTATATGCGCTGCGTTGCTCAATACCGCCACCGAACGCAAAACTCAAGCACCCGCGCGGCTCTCAGGCCGAAAACACGCTGCAAGCCTCGCAGGTGCTTGCGTTTCAATTTTTGAAAGCCGAGCCACTACTTCCGCGCAAACACCAGCCATCTGAACGAAAAAAGCTGTCGCGAAAACAGCACCAGCAACGTTACGATCATGCCGATATGGACCGGCCAAAGTCCAATCCACGGCGATAACTGACCTTGGCCCGTCCAAGTCTGGAATAACGACAGCAGGCTGTAATACAGGTAAAAGATCAGGATTGCCATGAACAGATTGCCGGACGTTCCTGATCGGGGATTGACGAATGACAACGGCACAGCCATCAGGGCAAGCACCAGCGCCGCAATCGGCAGCGCAATGCGCCAGTGTAATTCGGCCAACCGTTCTGCGGTCGGTTGCGTAATAAGCACCCAGGTCGGCGTTTGCTTTGAGTTGGGTACCTCTGCTTTGATCTCTTGGGTGTCAACGCGAATCTTCTGCGTGTCAAATTCGATGATGCGGAAATCGAGTTTGCCGGGTGTGCCCTCATAATCACGGCCGTTCTTGAGCACGACAAATTTGTCGCCATTGGCTTCAATTTTCTGGAAAGCAGATTCCGCAACGACAATTCCGGGCCTGCCTTGCGCGTTGTACTGCACCACGAAAATGTTGTTCAGTTTTCCGGTTTCGACCGAGGTATTGTCAACAAAAAAAACCCGATTGGTCCCGCGTGACTCGATAAAACTGCCGGGCGCAAGTCGGGCGACATCATCTTTGCTGCGCAAAATCCGCTGGTACTCTGCACTCTGCGCGAGCGCCCAGGGCGCCAGGAACAAACTCAGCAGGCCGGTCAGCAAAGCAATGGGAAGTCCAAATTTAAGAACTGGCCTGATCCACGCCGCAATCGACAGGCCCGACGAAAACCACACCGGCATTTCACTGTCGCGATAGCTACGTGACAATGCAAGCAACACGCCGATGAACAGGGCCAATGCCAGCAACACCGGCAGGTACCCGAGCATGGCAAATCCAAGCAGGGCCATTACCGCTTCGGGCTCGACACTGCCACTGGACGCCTGCTTCAGGTAAAACGCCAGTTGCTGTACGACCATAATGGACACCAGCACGGCGATCACGCCCAGGCTGATGCCGGAAAATTCTTTGGTAATACTGCGGTCAAAAATAGTCACGATGAGCCAAAACAAAAGGTTGCACGCCGACACACAACGGCACAAGACTAAGGGAGATTGCTTTGACGACCAACCCCCAAAGCAGCGATAATTGAAGATTGACTGCGCAGAGCCGGTAACAGCATTATTGCGATGCGCCAGTAGATGCCGAAACAGGCCAACGGACTAGGAGAAACTTCGTGGAATTTAGCATAAAAGGCGGCGACCTCTCGAAA
>JBDTPE010000110.1:0-7370 GCA_039932875.1 Betaproteobacteria bacterium
ATGACGGCAAGAGCACGCTGATCGGCCGCCTGCTGTATGACACCAAATCGATCCTGGAAGATCAGTTGCTATCCATCGAGAACACCACCGCTCGCCGTGGCGGGAAAGGCGTCGATCTTGCGCTGCTGACGGACGGCCTCACCGCAGAGCGAGAGCAGGGTATCACCATCGATGTGGCGTACCGCTATTTCGCGACCCTCAAACGCCGCTTCATCATTGCCGACACGCCCGGCCACGAACAATACACACGCAATATGGTCACTGGCGCCAGCACCGCCGACCTGTCATTGATTCTGGTGGATGCAAGCAAGGGTCTACAGACCCAATCCCGCCGCCACGCCATCATCGCGTCACTGCTTGGTATTCCGCATGTCGTGTTGATCGTAAACAAGATCGATCTGGTCGGCTATTCGCAGGAATCCTTCGAACAAATTCGTCGTGAATTCATCGCGTTTGCCCGAACGCTTAATTTCGCCAAAGTCGATTTCATTCCGGCCTCTGCGCTGGAAGGTGACATGGTGGTTGACCGCGGTGATCGGCTGAACTGGTATCGAGGTCCGACGCTACTCGCATTGCTGGAGACAACCAAAGCCGCCGAGCGCGCTGCTGGTGACTTCCGCTTTCCGGTGCAATTGGTTGCGCGTACCAAGTTCGGTGAGAAATCCGAATTCCGCGGCTATATGGGGCGCATCGAATCCGGAAGGGTATCCGTAGGTGATCGCATTGCCGTACTGCCATCCGGTCTGCAGGCGAAAGTGCAGGACATTGTGACTCTCCACGGCAGCTTGACCACGGCCAACGCACCGCAGTCGGTCACACTATTGCTCGACACCCAGATCGATATTTCTCGCGGGGATATGCTTGCCCTTGCAGATGAACTGCCGACCGTCACCAATCAGTTCACGGCAAATTTGTCGTGGTTGTCGGCACAACCGCTGGATCCCGTCCGCCGATATCTCATCAAGCACACCACGCAGACGGTGCGTGTCGTCCTTGAGGCCATCGATTACCGGCTTGACGTGAATACACTGAAACGCGAAACCGGCGTAACCCAATTCAACCTGAACGACATTGGTCGTGTGCGGTTGAAGACTTTGCGGCCGCTGATGGTCGACACCTATCGCGCCAATCGTGCGACCGGCAGCTTTATCCTGATCGATGAAGTCACCAACCAGACGGTAGCAGCAGGAATGATCCAGGGCGAGGTAAGTAATGGCTAAGGTCTATCTGGTGGGTGCCGGCCCAGGTGCCCCTGATTTGCTCACGTTACGCGCGGCACGCTTACTGGCCGAGGCTGATATCGTTTTTTACGATGCGCTGGTGCATCCGGAAACCGTCACGCTCGCGGTGACGGCAAAGAAAGTAGCAGTGGGAAAGCGCGCGGGGCAGGTCTCCACAGATCAGCGCTTCATCAATCGTCAACTCATCGAAGCGGCCCGTCACTATCAAAAAATCGTACGCCTCAAGGGCGGCGACCCGATGATTTTCGGTCGTGCACAAGAGGAAATCGATGCGCTCAAGAATGCGGGTATTGCCTTTGAAGTCGTGCCAGGGATCACTGCTGCGCTGGCGGCGAGTGCGTCACTGGGCGTCTCGCTTACGCGGCGCGGTGTCGCGCGCACGGTGAGCTTCGGCACGCCCCGTATCGGACCAAATGAAATCGAGAGCGACTGGCTGGCAAGCGCCGCTGCTGCCGATTCGACCGTACTCTATATGGCTGCCGGACAGGCAGCGCAAATCGCGGTTGCCCTGATCGGCGCGGGCAGAGCCGCAAACACGTCCGTGGCAATCGTCGAAAACGCCTCACTCGACAACGAGCAGCGCATTTTCACCACACTCGCGGGACTCGCAACTTCTTCGCTGAAGCTGGCAGGTCCTGCGGTTCTGTGTATCGGCAATGTCTTTGCCGCCAGGGCGTTCGCAGTCGTAAATGCCGACAACCAATCACGAGTGCAAACGTCGCGATGCCTCACTAGCTGATCCACGCAGAACTGACGGGGCTTGGTCAGAAGTGTGCATCGCAACAGTAACAAACTCGAGCATTGACGAGCGTTTCGGGCAATTTATGTCCAGAAAGGCGCATGGATGCTTGACTTCCGCGCTCAGAAAGCAGCGCTAACGCCGGAAAGATATGCGCAGGAATGGGGATGAAATGCCGTTAAGTAAACTGTTCGTTGTCATCGCCGCCGTGCTGACGCTGGTCGCGGCTGGCAGTTTGCTATCCGCCGCGCCGGGTAGGGCAACGAACATCACTCTGCTGAATGCTTCCTACGACCCTACGCGTGAGCTTTACGCCGACATCAACAAAGCTTTCGCCAAACAATACGCAGCGCAAACCAAACACAGCGTCACCATCCGGCAATCGCACGGCGGCTCCGGCAAACAAGCGCGCTCGGTGATCGATGGGCTGGACGCAGACGTAGTGACGCTGGCGCTGGCGCAGGACATCGACGAAATCGCCGAGCGTGCGAAGATGTTGAAACCGGATTGGCAAATGAAGTTACCGAACAACGCCTCGCCATACACATCGACCATCGTCTTCCTGGTACGCAACGGCAATCCCAAGACGCTGAAGGACTGGGATGATCTGATCAAGCCGGGCGTCAAGGTCGTCACGCCGAACCCCAAGACCTCTGGCGGCGCGCGCTGGATTTATCTGGCCGCGTGGGGTTACGCCGACAAGCAATTCGGGGGCGACCAGAATAAATCGAAGAACTTCGTCAAAGCGCTTTTCAAGAACGTGCCGGTGCTCGACTCCGGTGCGCGCGGTTCCACAACAACGTTCGTTGAACGCAACGTGGGCGACGTGCTTCTGGCCTGGGAGAACGAAGCCATCCTGGCAATGAGGGAACTTGGACCTGAGAAGTTCGAAATCGTCGCCCCGTCTGTCTCTATCCTCGCCGAGCCGCCGGTAGCGATCATCGACAAGGTGGTGGATAAGAAGGGTACACGCAAGGTGGTACAGGCCTACCTTGAATATCTCTATAGCGTCGAAGGCCAGGAAATTGCAGCCAAGCACTACTATCGTCCGCGCAACGCAATGGTCGCGAAGAAATACGAGAAACAATTTCCGAAGGTAGCATTGATCAACATTGACCAGGCATTCGGCGGTTGGGCCAAAGCGACCAAAACGCACTTCGTCGACGGCGCCTCTTTCGACCAAATTTACCAACTCGGAACAGAGTAGGTATCGACGTGGCTCAAGGCGCGTTTAGCCGTCCGCACAGCGTGCTTCCGGGTTTTAATCTGGCGCTGGGCTATACGCTGTTCTATCTCGGCCTGATCGTCTTGATTCCGCTGTCTGCGGCGTTCATCAAGACCTTCTCGCTGACCTGGGAGTCATTCTGGGTGACCGTTAGCGCGCCACGGGTGGTGGCATCGTACTGGCTGACTTTTCGCACGTCATTGCTTGCGGCAGCCATCAACGCTGTCTTTGGCTTGCTGACGGCGTGGGTGCTGGTGCGCTACAAGTTTCCCGGCAAGCGGTTCATCGATGCACTGGTCGATTTGCCGTTTGCGCTGCCTACTGCGGTCGCCGGCATTGCGCTCACCGCTGTCTATGCCACCAATGGCTGGCTCGGCAAGCCGCTGGATGAAATGGGCATCAAGGTCGCCTTCACACCGCTGGGCATTCTGGTTGCGCTTACCTTCATCGGCCTGCCGTTCGTGGTGCGTACCGTGCAACCAGTGCTTGAGGATTTGGAAGAGGAATTGGAGGAAGCGGCCAAGTCGCTGGGCGCATCCAACTGGCAGACCTTTTCGCGGGTGATTTTCCCGACGGTGCGGCCCGCCGTCATTACCGGCTTTACGCTGGCCTTCGCCCGTGCGCTGGGTGAATACGGGTCGGTCATTTTTATTGCCGGCAATATGCCGATGGTGTCCGAAATCACGCCGCTCATCATCATCACCAAGCTGGAGCAGTACGACTACAGCGGCGCAACAGCGGTTGCCGTCGTGATGCTGGTGGCGTCTTTTCTGTTGCTGCTGGCGATAAATACGCTGCAATGGTGGGCGCGCAGGCGCCGCAACGAGGAGGCAGTCTGATGGCGGCAGTGTTCCCGCCCACGCCAATGCCAACGGCGCCGCTGCAGCGCCCGGCAGCGCGACGGCCGATTCGCTGGGCGCCCATCGTGCTCACGGGTATTGCGCTCGCGTACCTCGCATTGTTTCTGTTCGTCCCACTCGCCGCCGTATTCTTTGAGGCATTCAAGAAGGGCGCCGGATTTTATTGGGATGCCATCCGCGAGCCCGACGCATGGTCGGCGATCCAGCTGACACTGATCACATCCGCCATCGCGGTGCCGCTCAATCTGGTCTTTGGCGTGGCCGCAGCATGGGCAATAGCCAAGTTTGATTTTCGCGGCAAGAGTTTTCTGATCACGTTGATCGATCTTCCATTTTCGGTTTCACCGGTTATTTCCGGTCTGATCTACGTACTCATTTTCGGTTTGCAAGGCTGGGTAGGGCCGTGGCTTTCAGAACACGATATCAAGATTATTTTCGCCGTGCCCGGCATCGTTCTCGCGACTATCTTCATCACGTTCCCGTTTGTCGCGCGCGAGCTGATCCCGTTGATGCAGGCGCAAGGCCGTGAAGAGGAGGAAGCTGCCGCCATTCTGGGGGCTAGTGGCTGGCAAACGCTCTGGTACGTAACCTTGCCGAATGTAAAATGGGGACTACTTTATGGCGTCATTCTGTGCAATGCCCGCGCGATGGGCGAGTTCGGCGCGGTATCGGTGGTGTCCGGCCACATCCGAGGTGAAACCAACACGCTGCCACTGCACGTCGAAATTCTTTATAACGAATATGCGTTTGCAGCCGCCTTCGCCTGCGCTTCATTGCTGGCCTTTCTCGCTTTGATTACACTTGCAATCAAATCGATTGTTGAAGCCGGGCCGCCCTCACCCCCAACCCCTCTCCCGAAATCGGGAGAGGGGGGCGTCTTGTTGCACAAGGCCTTTGGCCTCGCTCGAAATAATTAGTACGGGAGCATCGAAAATGAGCATCCAGGTCATTGGTGTGTCCAAACGCTTCGGCACGTTTGAAGCTCTCAATGGCGTCAATCTCGACATACAACCCGGCGAACTGATTGCGCTGCTGGGGCCTTCAGGTTCCGGAAAGACCACGCTATTGCGGGTAATTGCCGGCCTGGAGCAGCCGGACTCGGGTCGGATCCTGTTCAATGGCGAAGACACAACGAATACTCGCGTGCAGGAGCGCGAGGTCGGCTTCGTTTTTCAGCACTATGCCTTGTTCCGTCATATGTCGATCTTCGAGAACGTCGCTTTTGGCTTGCGTGTACGACCGCGCGCATTGCGCCCGTCGGAAGCCGAGATCAAGCGTCGCGTGATGGTGTTGCTCAAACTCATTCAGCTCGACTGGCTGTCGGACCGCTATCCGCATCAGTTGTCCGGCGGGCAGCGGCAGCGTGTTGCATTGGCACGAGCGCTTGCGATTGAGCCAAAAGTGCTGCTGCTGGACGAGCCATTCGGCGCACTGGATGCCAAAGTCCGCAAAGAACTGCGCCGCTGGTTGCGGCGCCTCCACGACGAAATCAACTTGACCAGCGTGTTTGTCACGCACGATCAGGAAGAGGCGCTGGAAGTCGCGGATCGCGTCGTAGTCGTCAATCAGGGCAGGATAGAACAGGTCGGGTCACCCGATGAAGTGTACGACCATCCCGCCACGCCATTCGTCTATGAATTTCTGGGCAACGTTAATCTGTTCGAAGGTCGTGTGCATAACGGTGTTGCCGATGTTGGCGGAGGTCGTATCCATGCGCCGGAGCATCGTAACGTGGCAGATGCGGCGGCGACCGCATACGTGCGTCCCCACGATATTGACATCGCCAGCGCGGCGGGGGCGAGCACCGTGGAGGCTACGCTGAATCACGCTACTCGCATCGGTTCCGTTGTTCGTCTGGAGCTATCACGCAATGATAATGGCGCTTACGTCGAGGTGGAACTTTCACGTGAGCGATTTGAACACTTGAATGTCGCGACCGGCAATGTGGTGCATTTCAACACTCGTCGTGCACGCGTCTTTCTGGCTGAAAATCATGACAGCGACGCAGCCTGAACTATGACCAGTCCGCAGAGCGAACTAGCAGAAATTCTTCTGCGCGCGGGACAGCGCGGCAGCGCGGCAAACCTGTCATACGCAGGGGCCGTGACGCCACAGGAAGCCTTCAGTTTGTATCGGGACCATGGCGCAAAAATCGTCGACGTGCGTAGTAGTTTTGAAAACCAGTTTATCGGTCGAATTCCCGGCAGCAAGCTCGTCTCCTGGAAATTCTGGCCGAGCGGCGCAACGAATTCGAATTTCCTGACCGAGCTGAATTCGGTGTGCACTGCCGGCGACACTGTTCTGTTCCTGTGTCGAAGCGGCGTGAGGTCGGATGCGACCGCAAAAGTTGCAGCGGCGGCAGGATATTCACGCGCGTTCAACATCCTCGAGGGATTCGAGGGCGATCTTGATAAGAAGGGTCAGCGCGGTAATATTGGCGGCTGGCGCAAGGCGGGCCTTCCATGGGTGCAGGACTGATCCTGGGCAAGAGCCGCATTTTGTTGTTTTATATTTGAAAGGAATCCATCATGAGCTTACGTCTCGGCGACATCGCCCCCGACTTCACGCAACAATCCACTAAAGGTGAAATCAGTTTTCATCAATGGCTGGGCGATTCATGGGGCGTACTGTTCTCGCACCCCAAAGATTTCACACCAGTTTGCACCACCGAACTCGGCGCGACTGCCAAGCTCAAAGCGCAATTTGCCAAACGCAATGTAAAGGTACTGGCCGTCAGTGTTGACGATGTCGATTCACACAATAGGTGGCTGAGCGATATCGACGAGACGCAAAATACCCATGTCGATTTTCCGATCCTGGCCGATCCGGATCGCAAAGTGGCGAACCTCTACGACATGATCCATCCGAACGCAAACGACACGTTGACCGTGCGCTCGGTGTTCATCATCGACCCAAAGAAAAAAATCCGCACCACCTTCACTTATCCGGCTAGTACTGGTCGCAATTTTGACGAGATTTTGCGCGTGATCGATTCGCTGCAACTCACCGACAGTCACAGCGTCGCCACACCCGCCAATTGGAAACACGGTGATGACGTCATCATCGTGCCGTCGCTGCAAGACCCGGAATTAATCAAGCAGAAATTTCCCAAAGGCTTCAAGGCTATCAAGCCTTATTTGCGTATCACGCCGCAGCCGGATAAGTAACGCGAACTGCCCTATTGGCGCGGCATTTGGAGCAGAAAAGCTCCGAAAGGTCCGCCAACAGGCGATCTACGCAAAATATTGCGTAGGCTCAGTACTTGAGATTCAACACGGTCGGTGGACCACTCGCCTGCATCGTGA
>JBDTPE010000111.1:0-7343 GCA_039932875.1 Betaproteobacteria bacterium
ATCCACATGTAACTTAGGCGGCACTTACACAGTTAAATTGACAGACCCTATAAAAAAGTCCGTAAACGCTTGTAGGTCAACATTCAAATTTGAAGGAAGATCGGTAGCAGCCACCATAGCCCTACGCATTTCTGCGGCCGACATAAGTGGTACGGCAAGCCACTCGCAAACCACCGCCAACAACAGGCATAGAAGTAGAAAGGCGACGGCCCAATAACTCCAAATAGAGCCCGCACCTGCAAGCGGCAAGGTGGGCAATGCAAACGTCAGAGCGGTGGCCGCGCCCGCTGCGATCCATCGGCTGGTCGCACCGAGCCTCGTACTGCTGGGCGTGACGACTTCTGCGGCTATCTGCGAAATCACCAAGTCCGTTACATCCTTGCCGGGACCCACTAGCTCCACCATGGCGTCATGCCGGACTTGGTCGATCGCGTTGAGAAATTCTTCTCTTGCTGAATCGCTAGAATTGCCCTCACATGTTTTGCTGATCTCAGCAACACCGCGATCAAGCTTCAGCGCTATTTCGTAAGCCTCAAGAGCCCTTGCAAATTGCAGAGTGGCCATTTAAACGTCTCCAGGTTCCGAATCCGCAGATTTATGGATTACACATTTAGGCAATAAAATCAAACATTACAACTTTCGATAGAGTACATTGGACCACGCAATCCATTAGGGGATACGTCATGGCAATGCACACGAACAACCCAGACACGGTTAAGCATTGGAGGGCCATCGCAAACGACCTTCCGAAAGGTCGCAGGGTAATTTTGACCATGGCAGAGGGCTGGAGACTAGCCGGGGTGGTTTTGAAAGCTGGCGAAGTTCACGAATGGACGGACGGGCTCGGCCAGAAATTGCACTCTGCTACCGTCGTGCTAGAAGAGCCGCAATCGCACACGAAAGATACTAGACCCATCGTCTGCTCACTAGGTCAGATAGTAAAAATCGAGGACGACCCTGCGACAGTTTGACTAGGCCTCTTCAATCGACTTTCCCTCTTCCTCCACAATCAGCCTTTCGTTGACCCGGATGAACTCGCCCAGTAGCGCATTGCTCGGATCGCCGGCCAGTTCCGCGCGGGCGCAGATGACGTAGTTTCGTAGGCGCTGAATCGTGTGTAGGTTGGTGAGCGTCTTGCGTGCTTCTCTGCGCATCGTGATTTCTGAATTGAAGGTGCCGCCCTCGCGCCGGGTCTTACGTCGATCCGTCGTGACTCCGCGGCGCTCCTGCACCAGCGGGTTGCCCAAGGCTTTTGAACGAGGGGGCGACCACAGGATCGGTGGCGGTCATTGATGGATTATCCAAAGATACCAAATTATCACGATTCTTACGGATCTAGATTCATCGGCCTGAATATCGTCCTTCGTATTCGCGTGCTCGACCTAAGTTGACCAGCGTGTCCAGCAGTTGCGGCAGGCGCTTTTTCCAAGTACCACGGGCGGTGAAGCGCGCAGCAACGTCTTCGATAGACAAAGGCACCGGGCTGGCACTCAGCACATCCGCGACGGCTCGCACTTGTTCCAAAGTGTCTTTTGGCCAGGGTGCCGGCTTGACCAAGATCGTGGTTACCGTGGCGCTGGCCTCGTCGTCGTCGGCTAGTTCAGCGACGACTAGTTCGTCCTGTACCGGTTTGGCCTGAGCGCCGGGGTTTTGGAATTCTGGTCGCAGCCAGCGCACCAGACCGCGCGCTTCTTCGGCGGCACGTTCGGCATTCAGCGCCAGAAGGCGTTCAAGAATAGCGTCGTCGAACGCGTGCTTAGCATCGTCGCGCGTTTGCCCCTCACCAGGAATGTCGTTTGCGTGTGCTACGCGCAGCAATGGCAGCAAATCGGACCAGCCATAGGCATCGAGCACAGCGGCGTCGAGTTCATCGTGCAGCTGACGCACTACCAATACAGCTCCCTGTTCATGGATCTTGCGTTCTTTGGCGGAAAGCACTTCACCGCTGCGTAGCTTTTCTAAGACATTGTATATTCCAGTCAGCGTCAACTCAGGGTGATCGGATTGGCGCCGTTTGCGGAAGGAGTCAAGCTGCTCAGCGATATTGCGAACATTCGCGCGGACCGTGTCACTTGGGTCAACAAATGGAAACGGCTCAAAACATCGCTTCTTATTGTATCGAGGGTCATTGCCTACACCCAAGCGACCACCAGCGGCCAATGCCCAAACGACGTGTACCTCACTGGACATCACGCCGAGATAAAATGCGTCAGAGCTTCCGGTGACTACGAGCGTTTGGTCGGGGAGTATGTTGCCATCTACAAAAAAGAACGTTCGATGCTTTGAGGTCAGTGCTGTGCATATGTATCGCGGAAGCCCTCCTATGGATTCGCGCATTCTTGGGTGGTTTTCGCCGAAGAGCCACCAGTTCGCACGGCGTGTCGCTCGCGGGTTCTGATCGCGCTCAGGTTTGACTCTTTCATGGAGCCATTGGTATGTCGCGGGAAATTTTGATCGCAGTTCGTCTACAGACAAATTGAATGTGTCAATCACTTCGATTTCGCGAGGTCGCCCGCCAGCTAGGTCTCTACCATTTCGGAAGTGCCGCAAGAGTGCAGCATCAACTCGCGATCTGTCTGCTTGCGGGACCAAGAATCCTTCGCCGTGAGGAATTACTCCGACGTTTGATATTGCACAGTTAGCCAGAAGGGTCCTAGCGGATAAGACATCGGCGCCAATTCGGAGGTCGGGCAGAATTTTTCCCCGAACCTCGTTTAACTCGACATCTAACTCACCGTCCTCCAACTCGCTCTCGTTGACTACTCGCGCAAGTCTTCCCGAAATTTCGCCACGTTCGCCGACCGTCATGGCGATTCGGACCGCGGCATCCTCAGCACTGTCGACCCAAGGATGATTTGGAATCGCAAAAACTAGCGACAGCGGCGATACATTGCCAACCATGTATTTCTCAAGAACGCTTCTGTTGAATGTCTGACTGACCGATTTCGTGGTTATTAGGCCGAATCGATGCAGTGTTCCGTTGTGGACAAGCGACGCTGCATGGTCCCACCAGTGCATAACCAAATCCGCAGAATCCGGCACGTCCGGCCAGGCTTTTCGGAGTGCCTCAACGTACCCGTCACCGAGGGCATCACGCATTCGGAGTTTCCCTATAAAAGGTGGATTTCCCACTACAAAATCCGCCGCCGGCCATGCCGCCTTGCTGGGGCAGATGTAGCGCTCGACTGGCATGCGCGCGCTGTCGTCTGGCACATTCTCTCCAGTCACAGGCGACTTCTTCATCGTCTTGCCATCCCAACGAGTGACCGGCAAACCATGTTCATCGGTGACGAACTCCACGCGATCGTAGGCCAGCACTGCATCACGATTCTCGATATTGCGAAAGTCGCGAATCACTGGTTGTGGAGGGTTTACATCGCCGTGGGTGCGGAAGTGCCATTGCAAGTAGCCGATCCACAGCACAACTTCGGCAATGGCCGCAGCGCGCGGATTCAGCTCGATGCCGAGCAAATTGTGTGGATCTACCGTTTCGGCTTCGGTGGAAATGACGCGATTGCGCTGCATATCGAGGTCGGTCTGCGCGCTTACCCCCAACTGGCGCAATCCGAACTCCTCCAGCGTGTTGAGCACTTCACCTTCGAGCCGTTTCAGGTGCTCCAGCGTGACGTATAGGAAGTTGCCTGAGCCGCAGGCTGGATCGAGCACGCGCACGTTGCAAAGCCGCTTGTGGAACGACAGCACAATGTCGCGGGCCTTGCGCAGTTCGATTTGGTATTGCTTGAGTCGCTCCGCGGTAGAGCGCGCCTTACCATCATCGCCACCCTTGTCACGCCACTCTTCGGCAATCCGAATTTGAGTCAGCGCGGCCGCCTGTGCATTGCTCCATTCATCGCGCAGCGGTTCGATGACGGTAGGTAGCACCAGCCGTTCGACGTAAGCGCGCGGCGTGTAGTGCGCGCCGAGCTTGTGCCGTTCGGACGGATCTAGCGCGCGTTCCAGCAAGGTTCCAAAAATTGCGGGTTCCACATGTTTCCAATCGGCGCGCGCGGCTTCCAGCAGCAAGGCAACTTGCTCACGATCCAGCGGCAAGCTATCGGGATGCTTGAACAACTTGCCATTGAACCGCAGTACATCGGCCGCGATGACCGGCGAGAAACCGCCAGCATCCATGTCGTGCCACAACTGAGCCAACATGCGCATGGCTACGTCGGGCTTGTCTCCATGCTTCGTCAACAGTTCGCGAAAGCTATCCCGCGGCAACAATTTCACGTCCTCGGCAAACATAGTGAACAGGCAACGCATCAGGAATTGCGCCACGGCTTCAGGATGGTGTCCAGCCGCTTCCAGACTGCGCGCCAATGTCGCCAGGCGCGCGGCGATTTCACGAGTTACGCGCGCGGATTCTCGCGAAGGATCTAGCGATAGCGGGTCGGACCAGATGCGTCGCAGGCGTTCCAGAATCTCAGGTTTGTTCAAATCGGCCAGCGCGATGCGGTGGCTGCGCGGATCGGGAAACGGAGTGTAGGTAGCGCCGGAGCGGCTGAACTCCGCGTACAACTCGATACGGTTGCCCACGTCCAGCACAATCAGAAACGGCGGGCGCCCCTCGCTCGCCGGCAGTGCGCGCGCGTAGCCCTCGGCTTGGCTGCGCGCGCGCAGCAACGCATCGTCGAAGCCCTTGGTATGCGTTGGTGCTTTGAGCTTCTTCGCTTCCAGGACGAAGCATCCGCGCTTGTACAAATCGATGCGGCCGCCGCTCGTGCTGCCGTCGCCATGGTTGAATACGATGGGCCTCTCGAACATGTATTGCTGTTCGGCATCCGGGTGCGGCGTTTCCACGCCAAGCAAGCGGCATAGGTCCGCCGCAAAGCTCTGCGCTGTCGATAGCTCCGATGCGGTGACTCCGCTCCACTTAGCGATAAAGTCGGCGCTCGAAATCTTGCCCATGTCAGCCATTCTCAACTCGTGGAAATTGCCCCATGGGCGAGGCTAACCGATGGGATCGGGAAACGCATCCGGAGCGGCGCAATGGCCGCTTTTGCGCGGGGCAATCAGGCTGGCTCGTGCGTATCTGCGTCACATTGCCGATAGCACGCAGCGCGTCCAGACAAACTGCCCTTGCCGGATCATCGCGTGCCGCCGCAAGAATTCGATTTCTCAACGCTTGGATAGGCGCCAACGTGATGCCCCGAGACGCATCCGACCGCATCGGCGTAACCTTTGGCCGCACCCACAAGACGCTACGCGTAACCCCGGCGATGGAAGCGGGTATCACGGGCCACGTTTTGTCGCTGGAATAGATTGCAGCTCTGACGAACTAATCGACCGGCTGCTGTACGCACACCTGAGCTCCGGACATCGACAGAGCGCCGTGGGCAAACTCATGAAGCAGTAGCTTATGTTGTCGGGCTAAGCTGCAAGCCAGCCTTGATCCCGAATTAGCTTCTTCACTTCGTTTGGCGTGTGCGCAGAATGCAGGCAACCGCCCAAGATCTGATCCACCAAATTGCCATCCATAGTATCGCGCTGTTGGAACAGTCCGTTATTCACCGCGGCGGTTAGCTTGCTCGCGGGTTCAGTTCGGCAAGTCTTGTACTTGACAAAACTTTCATTTTTTACGAACGGATGGCAGCCAGGGGCAAGGATGCACGTGGGATCGCAAAATCGGCCAGCGCGCACCGTGCTAATACTTACTATCAAGCAAATCGGAGGATTTCCGAATGGGTCCGAGAGCAAAACGTACAGGTGATAGTTTTCGGAATCGCTAGGGCTGACGGGTATAAGAATCGTCGCCCGCTTGATCGCGAAAAACACGTGCTAGAGACGCGCCAACGCCGCAGAAACAAAACGGCCGCGTTCTATTTCTTTGCTGGCTTCGACTGCGGTCGACTGATCTCTGCCCAAGGCAAGGAAAACCGTTTGATAGCGAATTGGCTTGGACGATCCATTTGGATCTTTCCATTCCTTGCATATGTCGTGAGTGCGATCGCGCAAGGCGAACCTGTCTAGATGTCCGAACTCTTTCCAAACGTCTGATAGCACTTGGATGTCCGCATCGCTCAGCGCACCCAGGGATTCCGGATTTGCAGATGCACCCTTCGCTAGTTCGACCTCATAGCCTGCGCGGCCAGCCACGAGACTAGCCCAGGCACCGTCAGACTCCGCTTCGCCGTTTGTGAGACCAAGCGTCTGAGACAAAACTGGGCCATGCGGCATCGATACCATGCGGTCACCCGCCATAGGCTCGTCAAAACGATTGATCGCCTCGCGTTCGGCGAGGTATAGGAGCTTGGTCAGGCTCAGTACGGGAAGAATCCCGCCCGCCTGATGCAAAAAAAATGCGGCCATCTGGGCCACTTTGCGTTCGTTGAACATAGCGTTTGCCTCCGTTCCCCTCGATAGGCGTCGCAACGTTCCTACCTCATTCTAAAGCTGAATCTCATGGTGCTTGAGATTCTATGCACAGGATATTAACAGGTACGGCTGAAATTCCGCCACATGTGTGGTTGAAAAGGTGACCTTTTATCGTCTCATCGGGCGTGACACGGCCTCCGAGAGGCGAAACCTTGGCTCGGTTCGGCGGCGTTCCGGAGTCTTGCGAATATAAACAAGCCAACCCTGCGCGCAGGCCGATCTACTGCAGGGGAGCGCCCGACCGATGCCTCAGCGACCCTGCCGCGCTGTTTCTGCTGGCAATTGTTACGGTTTATCTCTGTGATTCTTAGTCACCGGTTTCCACCAGCGATC
Organism: Betaproteobacteria bacterium; assembly: GCA_039932875.1. Taxonomy (GTDB): domain Bacteria; phylum Pseudomonadota; class Gammaproteobacteria; order Burkholderiales; family Usitatibacteraceae; genus UKL13-2. The sequence continues at coordinate 6,709 of JBDTPE010000111.1, forward strand.
AACTGCAAGTCTCCAATTCCCCCCGCCATTTGCCGAATCAGCAAATCAAATGCGGCGCACCATTTGCGCTTTGCTTTGAAAACAATGAGTTGCAAAAATTAACAGGTCGATTTTCGTCTTGAATAGGTAATGAAACGGGGAAAAAATCTGTGCGTGAGGGGGAGACCGGTGTACAGGTGGATCGAGCCGCCAAACCAGACTACCCCCCAAGGGGGCGTGCGGCTTTACTTGGAGCGCATTCCCTTGGAAACCGGTCGCAGTGTGCTGTGTGCGCGTCTCCAATTGAACAGACGGAGTCGTCTGTCCAATTGCGGATGCGAGTATTTTGAGTGGAGGCCGGTTTCCACATCGAATCCCGTGTGGTTTCGACCTCGCCCCCCGAGCCGTTCCGCTGGCCAGCAACACACGGGGTCGTCGCTATCGGCGCGACCAGGTCGACGTCCGTAGTCATTGGCGCACGGCCGTTTCGAGCAAGCGACCACCGTAGCGCCCCTGCAGGTCGCTCATGACGTGCTCGATGTTCGGGCCGATAGCGACGCCCCAGCGATCGGGCTGGTCACTCAGTCGATAGCGGATCACGGCGCGTTGCTGGATAGGCTTGTCGGAGCGCGTCAGCAGTTCGAGAATGATCGCGG
>JBDTPE010000112.1:0-7286 GCA_039932875.1 Betaproteobacteria bacterium
CGGCCAAGACCTGCGATTTCCGCTCCGGCAGAACGATTTTGAAACGTGCCATCAGCCGCGAGGAAATGAAGCAGCTTCTGGATACCGGCAAGACACCATTGTTGGAAAAATTTATCTCAAAAAAAGGTCGCCCGTTTTCCGCTTTTTTGGTGCGGCAACCTGACGGCAAGATCGGCTTTGAATTCGAGGAACGTGAAGCAAAGGGCGGCAAAGGTACAAAGGGTGCTCCTGCAAGCGCCACAGCGGGTGCTCTACGCGTTCTCGGCAAACATCCGGACGACGATCAAGAGATTTCCGTCTACTCCGGGCGTTACGGTCCGTACGTGAAACACGGCAAGACCAACGCGACTATTCCCGACAAGGACAAAGCCGACTCTATTACGCTGGAAGAAGCGGTCGAGCTGCTGACTGAAAAATTTGGTGCGCCGACAAAAAAAGCACCAAAGAAAACGGCCGTAAAAACAGTCGCAAAGAAAGCCGCTGGGGCGGGTAAAACGGCGAAAGAGACCAAAACCAAAGCGGCGGCAGAAGCGACAGCCAAACCAACCAGTGCGCGCAAAAAGAAAGCGGCGTAACGGAAATTTCCGCGGGCGGCTCGCCCACTTAGTCGCGGTATGCTAGCGGTAAGTATTTGCTTGGATGGGTAGCGCGCCAGCGCAAACTTGTCCAACCAGATGCTAGCGAACGACTTATCGTCATCGGCCGACAGCGACATGCGAAACCGTTTCACCCTTCCGAGATTTTCAGACTTCACCGTCGAGCAGCCCTCTCTCGAACAGTTCGTGTTGCTGTCGATGATGCTGCATGTGCTGGCGATCGTACTTTTTGGTGATACCAACGGCGGCGGCGCACGGCGTGGCGAAAAAATGTGGGGTACGTTGACCGTGACCGTTCAGGCGCTGTTGCCTGGCAATGGACTCAAACCCGGCAGCTACGTTGCCGCATTGCAGCCACCGGTTACTCCTAGCCCACCAGCGCTGGCGTCGCCGGGAAAGAAATCGGTGGACAAGCCTGCGCGTGGCTCGGTCCAAGTCCCCGCGGAAAAAACGCCCGCCGTAATTGAGCCCGCACCGCCGGCCCAGCCGCCTGTTTTCGCGATGCCGCCAGTAATCGCGAAGGAAGTCGAGAAGGCGGAGACGGACTTCGTTGTCCCCAAGCAAATCGTGGACCGTGTACACGCCCCTCCGGAACAAACGGTACCCAGTGAACCGGCGCCTCGCGAAGCCCCACCGACTCCACCGTCGCAGGTCCCAGTGCCTGCAGCCCTCACGCCACCATCGGCCCCGGTTGCGTTACCCATCCTAGAGCGAGCGCCGCTCGTACCCATGCCTGCGCCTGTCGAGGCGTTGCCTCGGGAGGTTCCCGTTGCATCACCCATCCCAACGCCTGCTTCTGCGCCCGCTCCTGTTCCAACACCTCCTTCACCCGTGGCCGCACCCTCAATGCCAACGCCGGTGACGGCACCGTCCATACCCGTTCCCGCACCGGCAACCAAGCCTGAACCAGCGCCACCCAAGGTGGTCCCTGAAGTGGCCAAGCCCGTGGTCGTTGCACCGGAGCCCAAGCCGCGCGAAATCGCGCCGCCAGTGGTTACGCCGCCAGCGCCCGCACCCACAGTCGCGCCAGCACCAATTAAACCGGAACGAGAGGTCGTGCCAACGTTGGCGGCGCCCGTTGAGGTGAAGTCGAGAGAAATCCCCGCGCCTGCAGTCGTTTCACCGCCCGCTGTGTCCGAACCGCCGCGTGTCGAAGCACCAAAAGCGCCCAAACTCGAGCGTGAAATTGCCACGCCAGCTGCCGCTCCGCCGACGACGGTGGCGCCGCCACCCACCACGCAAATACGCGCGCCCGCAGGTTCCCCACCTGGCAACCCAACCGCCGCCGAGCGCGATCTACTCAAGCCGCGTGGGGACAATACAATCGCGCCAGCCGATGCGGGCGGGCTGCCAACCACGCCCGCACTTGGCAAGGCACCAGGACTAGATCTGGATGCCATCCGTCGCCGCGCGCGCGAAATCAATAGTGGCAACGGCGCGCGCACCGTCTTTCCATTTCCGCTCGCACCCACGCCGAGACCCAAATCCAAGGAGCAACAGGCATTCGACAAGGCGCTGAAGAAAAACGACTGCCGCGATGCCTATGCGGACATGGGCCTGGCTGCCGTGGTACCGCTGGTGATCAGTGCGGTTCGCGACGATGGTTGTAAGTGGTAGTGGGCGCATAAACTTGATGAAAATAGTCTTCTTTTCACCAGAAAATAATATCCAACCGTGGCTTGATGAACTCGGCAAGGCGCTGCCGCACGCCGACGTTTGGGCCTGGGACCAGGCAAACGCCACGCGACAGGCTGACTACGCGGTACTGTGGGCGCCGCCGGCGGAACTGTTTGTATCGCAAAAGCAGCTCAAGGCTGTTTTCAATATTGGTGCCGGCGTTGATCGCGTGATTAACATGCCAAATCTGCCTGCCGATGTGCCAATCGTGCGCCTGAACGATGCCGGTATGGCGGTACAAATGGCCGAGTACGTCTGTCACGCGCTGATTCGTCACACACGGCGTTTTGAAGCCTACGACACGCATGCTGATGCATGCACCTGGAGGCGTGAACCAGCGATCGACCGACAGGCGTTCCCAGTCGGCATCATGGGCCTGGGCGACATCGGCGCACGCGTCGCACAAGCCGTCGCCAGTTTCGACTACCCCACGCTGGGCTGGTCCAGAACCGCAAAATCATTGCCGGGAATAACCAGCTACGCCGGAGACGATGCGCTTGGGGAATTTCTGCGGCGAGTTCGCGTACTCGTGTGTGTGCTACCGCTGACCCCTGAGACCAAAGGATTATTGAACGCTACCACCTTGTCAAAACTAAAACCGGACGCATATCTTATCAATGTCGCCCGCGGCGGCCATCTGGTGGAAAACGACCTTTTGCAGATGCTGGCGAACGGCCAACTATCAGGGGCAACGCTGGACGTTTTTCGCGAAGAGCCATTGCCCCCGCAACACCCATTCTGGACGCACCCTCGCATTACCGTCACGCCCCATATATCGGCAATTACCTTGCTTTCCGAAAGCGTGAACCAGATCTCTGAAAAAATTCGCGCACTGGAGCTAGGCGTATCGATTGAGGGAGTGATGCAGCCCGGGCGTGGTTACTAGACAATAACGGTACCGCTGGTCCCTCTCACGGTACCCTGCTCAGCGTCGCAGTTGACTGCGCAGCGATTTCTAGGGGTTTTCCCAACTGCGATGCGAGGCCGCTATCTGCCAAACTGTCTACGTTCAAATCAATTAACCCAGAATTAGCATCAAGGTCGCGCCCACACGGGAAGCTCGTTTAAATTTACGCCTCGGTATGCGCAATGAACCAGTCTTTGCAACAAAGCTCGACGATTGTCCCTGTAACACTTGCAATACCAGCCCCCAAAAACCGGCGACTGCGATTAGTTGTCTGGATGTTCGCCGCCATCGTGCTCTGCGTGCTGGCGTTCTCTTACTACAGCATTGCGCTACTGTCGGCTGGCCGTGCCTACGTGGGCGGTGAAAGCAGCTGGTCCAAAGCGCAGAAGGAGGCGGTGTACGCGTTGTTGCGCTACACGCGCTTGCGCACGGAAGCCGACTTCAAAGTCTACGAATCCGCCATTGGTGTGACGCTTGGCGACCGCCAGGCGCGCCAGGAACTTGAAAAGCCGGACGCCGATTTTCGCATTGCTTTCGACGGCTTCCTACGCGGCCGCAATCATCCCGACGACATCGAGGGCATGATCAGCTTGTTCCGGCACTTTCGCCGCGCTGAGCCCATCAGCAAGGCAATCGACATCTGGACGCGCGCCGACGGCTTCATCGATCAACTGATGAAAACTGCTGCGCGTATTCGCGCTGATGTCATCGCCGATACGCTCGATGCAGGTGGCGCCGAACTCTATATTGAAGAGCTGCATCAGATCAATTCAATGCTCGCGCCGTTGGAAGATGACTTCTCGCGCGTATTGAGCGAAGCCTCACGAACCACGGTGCTGCTGCTATTGATCGTCATGTTCTCGACGGCTGCCATCATGCTGGGTGCGGCGTTTACGTTGTCGCGGCGCTCGATGCGCCGCAACGAAACCGTGCAGGCGGCGCTGGGACAGAGTGAAAATCAGTTGCGCGGTCTGCTGCAGTTCGCGCCGCTACCGATCATCATGTCGCGCGGTTCTGACCAGACCATCGTCTACGCCAATGATCGGGCGCTGGCCCAGCTAAAACTGTCGGCATCGGCGATGGGCACGCACAAGTCGGAGGATTTTTATGTCCAGCGGGAAGACCGAGATCGCCTGGTTCAAACGTTGCACAGCGATAGCAGCGCACGCGACCGCGAGATTCAGTTACAGGATACGCAAGGCAACAAATTCTGGGTGCTGATGTCGTCGCAGCGCATCAGCTACCAGGGTGAAGATTGCATCCTCACCGCGCTCAACAATATCGATGACCGCAAGCGCGCACAAGACGAGCTGCGCCATCGGGTCTTTCACGATGAGCTCACCGGCCTGCCCAATCGCGCCATGTTCATGGACACACTCAACCGCGCACTGGACCGCATGAAGCGCAAGCAAGGTGCGTTCTCGGTACTCTTCATCGATCTGGACCGCTTCAAGCTTGTCAACGACACGCTGGGTCACGACGCGGGCGACCAGCTGCTGCAACTTGTCGCGATCCGCATCAAGAACCATGTGCGCACTTCTGATATGGTCGCGCGGCTGGGTGGCGATGAATTTGTGATCCTCATCGAGGGGCACGACAGCCTCGATGAAGTGGCGCATATCGCCCAAAACGTATTGGTCGCGATGGAAGATCGTCACTTTCTCGACGGGCGCGAGGTGAACCTGACCGCCAGCATCGGTATCAGCAGCTACCCTCAGGATGGCGAAGACCTGAACACGCTGGTAAAAAACGCCGACATCGCCATGTACCAGTCCAAAGAGCTTGGGCGCAACACCTTTCAGTTCTATTCAGCCGCGCAAAACCAGCTCACGTTGCGCCGCCTCGACCTCGAAACGAGGCTCAGGCGCGCGCTGGACCGCAACGAATTCGTGCTGCACTATCAACCGATCATGAATCTCACTTCAAATAAGATGGTGGGCGTAGAAGCCTTGTTGCGCTGGAACGATCCCGACCAGGGACTTATTGGCCCGGCGGAATTTATCCCCATCGCCGAGGAGAGCGGCACTATCGTGCCGATCGGCTTGTGGGTGCTGGAGAGTGCCTGCGCGCAACTACGTACCTGGAATGCCACCGACACCGTGCCGCTGACGATGGCCGTGAACATATCGCCGCGCCAATTTGGCAATAGTAAATTCATCGCCGATCTGCAACGAATCCTCAACCGCACCGCCATCGCGCCGCAGCAGTTGCACCTGGAAATTACCGAAGGCGTAATGATGCGCGAGCACGCCACGACCGAGGCCGTCCTCGCGGCGCTAGGCACGCTTGAAGTTGGCGTGGCAATCGATGATTTCGGTACCGGGTATTCCTCTCTCAGCCAGATGCGCCGCCTCCGCGCAAATTTCATCAAGATCGATCGTTCATTCGTCGAAGATTGCCCGATCGATGAAGGCAGCGTGGCCATCGTCCGCGCCATTATCGCCATGGCACACGGCCTCAAGCTGCAAGTGATTGCCGAGGGCGTTGAAAACCAGGCGCAACTGGACGTTTTGCGGGCGTTAGGTTGCGATATGGCGCAGGGCTATTTTTTCAGTGTACCCATCACCGCCGAAGCGCTTGGAAAACTGAGGCACTGTAAGGCGTAGGTGCGCCGTTAACATGATCGAGCTACACTTCCAGACATCAATGAAAACATTCAATACGGTCTTTCTCACAACGCTGCTGCTATTGCTCGCCTCTTGCGCCGGTCGCGAGTTCAAAGACCGGGAGCCGGTGATTGATCGCGATCTCAATGGCACATGGCTGATCCGCAAGGCCGAGCTCGGCGGCAAAAAACACCCTTTGCAGCCAACGTTTGAGCTTCAGATCGCAGGCTCGCAATATCGTGCAGGCACGCCTCCGCCTAGCGACCGCGGCAAGATTATTCTATTCGGCGATGAGCTCGCCGGACAGGCGGCACGCATGGATGTAGTGGGCGAAGACGGGCCCAACAAAGGCAAGCGCTACCCGGCCATCTACCGATTTGTCGGACGTGAGCTGGAGATCTGCTACGACCTCTCCGAAAAGGAGCGGCCGAGCGAATTTGTCAGTCGCGAAGGGACGATGCTGTTCCGGGTGACTTACTACAAGAAATAGCCTGTGCGATCTGCGCGCCAATCAACCCGCTGCCCTAAATGCCTAACGGCGCCAATGGCCGAAATGCCGATACCCGCCGCGATATCCGCCTGCGTAATATCCCGCCGCATATCCCAGTCCAAGCCCAAGCACCGGATACAAGGGGTTGTAATAGCTGCTCCCATAGTAGTAGGGGCGGCTATCGTAGTACGGCGACTCGACATACACGCGATCACGGTAGACCGTCTCCACCACCGGCGACTCAGTCACGTAGATCGTACGCGGCTCGGGCGCATAGACAGTGTTGATCGGTGGAACGGAACGCACCGGGGCACCCTGCGGTGCCACATTGACCTCAATCGGGATCGTCGCCCCTGGCGCGAACGGCAGTTGTGCGGTGTGCTGGCGACCGGCGTATTCATAGACCACCTTGTAGCCGATGGTGCGGTCCTCGGTCACCATCTGCGTAGTGCAGCGCTGCTTGCCTTCGGCATCATTAGTGCATGTCGATTTGGGCTCCGTCACGCGCTTCAATACCGGCGTGCTGGAAATCACTTTGCCAACTTCCTGTGCCGCTGCCAAGCCTGACATCAGCGCCGAACTCGCCACCAAGGCGGACACCACCAACACCTTTTTCATGATCGTTACCTTTCGTTTCGTGAAACTGGACTTCTAAGAAGCTCCCTGCACCTGACGCAGGAACGTGTAGCCTGCGCCTACGGTTGACATCACACGCCTCACGGTGAAGCGGCTTTGATTGATACGGGCCAGCTGCGTTAGCGGATGGGGTGGCGGATTTAGCCGGATGTGGCGATCATAACGCCACCGATGCGAGCTTGGCCCGTCCGGCACCGCAACGCTGATCTGCGCACATTCAGAATCTATTTTTCTTTCTTCTCTTTCTTCTCCTTCTTGTCCTTCTTGTCGGCCTTCTTCTCATATTCTGCCGACTTCACAAAGTAGACGGGCACATTGCAGGCATTGTATTGGCGACAGTGTTTACCCCAGTCTTTCGCGTGTCCCGGCGGCAC
>JBDTPE010000113.1:0-7281 GCA_039932875.1 Betaproteobacteria bacterium
AGGATTTTGATTCAGCCAATTCGCTTGGCGAATATCGTGAGTAATTGCCCCTCGTGACTAACCTGATCAAAGCCCAGCCAACCGGCGCGTTCGAAACTCTTGATCGCCGAATGGGTGGCGGCATAAAGCTTCGGTACTTGACGCTGCGCGGCATGGTCGCACGCTGCGCGAATCAAGTGCTGTGCAATGCCTTGACCGCGAAATGGCGTGTGCACATATAAGCCGCGCAACCATGGGCCTGCATGTGCATACGGCTCGAATACGTCAGCGCGCACCGAACACGCGCCAAGCGGGTGGTCATCACCGTCACAAGCCGCCAGAGCGATGGGCAGGCCATTACGATTTGCAACCGCTCTAAAATCCTCCTCAATTTCGGCCACTGGCGTATCGCGAAACCATGTCGACCACTCGGACTTGTACCACTCCGCGATAGTTGGAATGCAGTCCGGCGCGTCGGCCAGCAGGTGGATACTGCAGGTCTCAGTCATGCGTATTGCTGCGTAACAGCTCGATGACCCGTTTGGCATTTGCCAGCAGTTTCTCGTCCTGCAAGCGTGCGCCCACCAGTTGCAGACCAAGAGGCATCCGCTTCTTGCTCCTATAAACGGGTATGTTAACTGCAGGAAGGTGAAGCGTGGTGGCCAGGCGGTTAAAAACCGGGTCACCGGTAGACGCGAGTCCCTTGGGCGCTGCGCCCGTTGCAGACGGCATTAGCATGGCATCGCAATCGGCAAACAGTAGCGCCACCTGTTTCCTGGCAGCATCCGTGCGCATCAAAGCTGCTTGATATTTGTCGATTGGAATGGCTGCACCCTCGTCAAGCAGCGCCACCAGCTCGTCACTCAATTGATCGCGGAAGTGTCGATGTTCTGACGCGTATAGGCGTGACATCTCAGCAAGCTGAATGATGCGTTGATCAAGTTGAGCAATATCGAACGAAGCAGGCAATCGATCTTCACGCACACGAAGACCGGCGGCAGTAAGTGCCTCCGCCGCCTCCGCAATCGCCACCGACATATCCACTTCAGCGCGTTCCATGAAGTTTGAAACTAGCAGGATTCGCAGCGCGCCCTTGCCGATGAGCGGCAGCGCTGAGGCGCGAGCACCGATCATGGCCGTATACCAGTGGGCAGCATCGTCGACGGTGCGTGCAAACACGCCGACCGTATCCAGGCTGTCAGACTGCAGCTTGACGCCGTTGCGTGGCACCAAACCAAACGTTGGCTTGAATCCGACTACGCCACAATACGCCGCCGGCCTGATGACGGAGCCCGCCGTTTGCGTGCCGATCGCAATTCTGACCATGCCGGCAGAAACAGCCGCAGCGGAACCGGATGACGAGCCACCCGGCGTGTGCTCAAGATTCTGCGGATTACGGGTCTTGGTCGGAAATGTCCCGGCCAATTCTGTTGTCGACGTCTTGCCAATGATGACTGCACCGGCGGCGCGCGCTAATGCCACACAGGCAGCATCTTGAGTCGCAATGTTACCCGCATATATTTCGGAACCATAGGTGGTAGGCATCCCTGCCACATCGATAATGTCCTTGATGCCAATCGACATACCATAGAGCGGCCCACGCTCAACGGATTCATCGAGCTGTCGCGCGCGCGCGCGCGCACCCGCATGATCGACATGCGTCCACGCGCCGATTTCGGCATCGAGCATTTCGATCTGGCCCAGCCCATCCTCGATGACGAACTCGCATTCGCCTAAATTGCCGCTCATTGCCTAGCGCATCCCAGGCATCATGCCTTTCATGCCCCGCATCATCTTCGCCATGCCGCCGCCCTTCATCATTTTCATCATTTTCTGCATTTGCTCAAATTGTGTGATCAAGCGATTTACGTCCTGCACCGTTACCCCGGCGCCGGCCGCAATGCGGCGTTTGCGCGACGCTTTCATCAAGTCAGGTTTGCGGCGCTCCAGCGGCGTCATCGAGTTGATAATGCCTTCGGTGCGGCGCATCTGCTTTTCCTGCAGATCAGGTGAGCCTTGTGCGGCTTGAGACAGCTGCGCGGGCAGCTTATCCATGAGTGCCGACATGCCGCCCATTTTGCGCATCTGCTGCAACTGCGATTTGAAGTCGTCGAAATCGAACGCCTTGCCCGACTTGAATTTGTCGGCAAGTTTTTTTGCCTCGACAACGTCGACATTTTTTTGTACGTCTTCGATCAGCGACAGCACGTCGCCCATGCCTAGAATTCGGGACGCCATGCGCTCCGCATGGAACACTTCCAGGCCATCCATTTTCTCCGAAACGCCAGCAAACTTGATCGGCTTGCCGGTAATATGCCGAACCGACAGCGCCACGCCGCCTCGCGAATCGCCGTCCAACTTGGTGAGCACCACGCCGGTGAGCGGTAGCGTTATGGCGAATGCCTTGGCAACGTTAACCGCGTCCTGGCCCTGCATCGCGTCAACGGTAAACAGGGTTTCGATCGGATCGACCGCAGCGTGTACCGCTTTGATCTCGGCCATCATCACTTCATCGATCGCCAGCCGTCCGGCAGTATCAATAATCAGCACATCATGAAAATGTGTCTTCGCCCATTGTTTTGCGGAAACAGCGATATCGACCGGCTTCTGGCTGAGGTCGCTGGCGAAGAAATCGACGCCCACCTGCGCGGCCAGCGTTTTCAGTTGGTCGATCGCGGCGGGACGGTAGACGTCCACACTAACCAGCAACACCTTTTTCTTGTGCTGCTCCTTGAGCAGCTTGGCAAGTTTACCTGCGCTGGTCGTTTTTCCGGCACCCTGCAAGCCTGCCATCAGGATGATCGCCGGTGGTATTGTGGCGAAATTGAGCGGCAGGCTATTCAGCACCAGCGGCACGTTTCCAGCAACGCCATCACCACCGGACATGAGCGCAATGAGTTCGGCGTGGACAATGCCAACAAACGCCTGTCCCGGCGTGAGACTTTGCATCACTGCCGCGCCCAGCGCTTTTTCTTTTATCCGCGCGATAAAGTCTTTTACGACCGGAAGGCCTACGTCTGCTTCCAGCAGGGCCATGCGCACATCGCGCAACGCATCGGCAATGTTGTCTTCCGTAAAACGCGATTGGCCGCGCAACGTTTTGACGATTCCCGCCAAACGATTTGTAAGGTTATCGAGCATGGTGCTCCAGCGTGAATACTCGCTCTGTAGCGAGACGACGAAAAATGGGGATGGTGTAAACTCAACGACTCAAAACAATGTTGCCTTCCAGCGGATTTGACCTACTTTGATGCCGAGTTTTGACCTTCATTTTACCACCGCCGTTCTATACGCCGTGACTGCTCTGGCGGCCTGGTTGCCGTCGACATCGACGGCAAACGTTAACGCTGGCGCCACGCGGGCGGGCCGATTTGCGATGATGCGGGTGGCCTTGATCTTGGGCCTGATTTGTCACGGCGCTGCATTGGCCTACGCGCTTTTCAGCGGCGAGGGTCTAAACATCGGTTTTTCACACGCCGTGTCGTTGATTGTCTGGCTGGTGATGCTTGCTTATACGTTGATCGGCTTTGATAACCAACTATTGCGCATCGTTGCGCTCTACCTGGCGCCAATTGCGACAGTCGCGGCGATACTGCCGATGGTTTTGCCGGCGCATCGCGTCGTAAATTACGCCGATTGGGCGTTCAAGATGCACTTTGTCGTGGCGATACTCGCCTATGCGCTTTACACCGTCGCCACGCTGCATGCGTTGTTGATGTTGTCCCTTGAAAACCGCCTGCATGAGGGAAATCTTCCGCCTTTGCTGCAGGGACTTCCACCGCTGCTGAGGCTTGAAGCGTTGCTATTTCAATTGTTGGGCGTCGCGTTCCTGTTGCTGACTGCGACGTTGGTAACGGGCGTGTTTTTCTCAGAGACACTATTCGGGAAACCGTTCCAAGTAACCTATAAGACCGTATTCGCCGCGTTTTCTTGGCTTATATTCGGCGGCTTGTTGTTCGGCAATCGTCGGTTTGGATGGCGCGGCAAATTGGCGGTGAGATGGACGCTGATCGGTTTCGTGCTATTGCTTCTTTCGTACGTCGGCAGCAAATTTGTTTCGGAAATCGTATTGCAGCGCGTATGAGTTCATGCGCACCTACAGGCAAATAATGAGGCAGGGCGCGGCGTTTGAAGCAAAAACGAGCCAAGAGCGTCGCCGATGCTTGCGTCATCGTCTGGTGGGCACAAATTGACAGACGATATTCCAGTTAAGTGGCTGTTCGCGGCGCTAGCCGCCATGCTGCTGGGCTCAGGTTTTTTTTCGATGTCTGAAACCTGCATGATGTCGCTCAACCGTTACCGGTTGCGGTACCTGATCAAGCAGGGATCGCGCGGCGCGCGGCTGGCCGGCGCGCTACTGGCAAAAACGGAAGAGTTGCTGGCATTTATTCTGGCAGGCAACACGGTCATTAACGCCGCCACGACCGTTCTAGTGTTGGAAATTTGTCGGCGGCTGTTTGGCGATGGCGAATACGTACTCGCCATTGCGACGACGTCCGCCTCGCTTTGCATCCTTATTTTTGCCGAAATCTTGCCAAAGGTGTTTGGTGCACGCTTCGCCGAACGGATTGCGCTTGGCGCCAGTTACGTTCTGTATCCGCTCGTCAATTTCGCCGTCACCAAGATAGTAATGTGGATCATCAACGCGATGGTGCGCGTCATTCTCAGAGTTCTTGGTATCAAGCCGGTAACCGAAGGCGCGCCTCAGCTGTCGATGGAAGAAATGCGCACACTGGTGCTGGAGGGTGGACAGTTCATTCCCAAGAAGCATCAACACATCATGGCAAACCTGTTCGACCTGGAAAACATGACGGTTGACGACACCATGACGCCGCGCGCTCTCATCGAGGGCGTCGACATGCAGGACAGCATTGAGGACATTCGCAATACGCTCGCGACCGCGCATCACACGCGACTGATCGTTTTTGACGACGATCTCTCCAATGTGGTCGGTGTCGTCCATGTGCGAAAGGTGCTGAATGCCTCGCGTAAAGAACCATTGTCGCTGGAGACGTTGAGGGAGATCTGCCGCGCACCTTACTTCGTGCCTGAAGGAACCGGACTGCTGGCGCAACTGACGCAGTTTCAGGAAAATCAGCGGCACATGGCGCTGGTCGTGGATGAGTACGGCGAGATACAGGGTCTGGTGACGTTACAGGATATTCTCGAAGAAATCGTTGGCGAATTCACCAGCCAGTCGCCGATGAATACCGGCCTGTACCGCAAGCAGGATGACGGCAGTGTGATGGTTGAAGGTTCGTGTCCGCTACGCGTGTTAAATCGGAAGCTCGGCTATCACTTCCCGCTGGACGGGCCAAAGACAATAAACGGCCTGTTGCTGGAACAGCTGGAGGACATTCCCGAGCCAGGTGTTGCCGTCAAGATTGCCGATGTCGCCATCGAGATCATGCAGGTGCACGACAAAATGGTGAAAGTAGTCAGATTGCCTCGCCGCAAATGACGAAATCGGCCTGCACTACGGCTTGACTGGTAGCCCTTCACCCTTGATTAGGTGCTCCCATTCTGCAACCGGAATGCGAGCCACCGGTACGCTGCCACCTTTGCCATCAGGCTTGTACACCACAATTTCAGCTTCCTGAATGGAGCCCAGGATGCGCTCCTCAGTTCTTGCGCTGCCGTGAGTGTGCGAGACCAGCACGCGATTGGTTCCCTTCGCCGGTGTCTCGGCTAGCTGTTTGAAGCGTGCTGCGTTCACGTCATAGCCGATTCGCTGGCCAATTTGGTGATTGAGGTCTTCCGTAACCTCAATAGGACCGAGACCCAGGCCATAACCGGTTTCGCGAGTGCGACAAAATTGAGCGGTTAGTACCTGGCTGACCGGGATCTTCAGTTCGCGAATCGCCGCGCCAACTTTGCGCGCCTGTTCACGCCCCGCGTCAGCAATATTTCTCTGGAGTGCGCAGTTTTCCCACCAAATTGGCACTTGAGCGAGATTGCCGTCCTGGCCGTTGGTTGACGAGCCGTGCCGCATATACAAGTTGAATCCACCATTGCGCAATGCCTGCAATAGTGCGGCGCCCTTAAGTTCTTTGTTTACGTCGATCAGCGGGATGTTCGTTTGAGCTTGTATAGGCGCGACGACTTGGGGTGGTTGCGATTGAATGACGATAGCGGCATCGTTGACGTTCTGCCTGCCAATGAACTGCCATTGAGAAGGCGAAAGCGTGGTGATGTAGTGGAAACGATTGCCAGACTCGATCTTGAAGATTGCGGTATGACCCTCTGGCAAGACCGATAGAGCAGGATGGACAATCGGGAATGGCAGCAGATGGCCGATCAGGACTCGATTGGTCCGTGCCGGGACCGGTTTAGTGAGCAACTGCTGAATGCCGGCCGCGTAGGTTGCTAGTGCCGCAGGCGATGGCGCCCCTGAAACGGGGTACTCGTTTAGCAGGGCATTGTATTGTGGGGGTGCAACGCCGAGCAGCACGGCAGTATCGCGCGCGCGACAATACTCACTCGTCATCACCTCGTTCACCGATATCCGCTGGCGGGTAAGTGCGTCGGCCATGGCGCGTATTTGCGCCTGCACTTCGGGCGCGATACGACGCGTGCTCGCGCAGTCCTTCCACCACGCGCCAGAACCAACTTTGTCCACGGTGCCGGGCTGCAACGCGCCGTGTCGAATAAATAGCGCGTAGCCGCCGTTTCGCAATTCCCTGACTAACCCGTCGGCGAGGGCAAACGGCGCGTCTTCGACCACCAGCGGCAAAGATTCGCCAACCGTCGCGGTAGCCCTGGCAGTTTGTGAGCTGGCACTCACTGATTGTGCATGCGTGGACGGGCCGAACACGATTGGTAATACACATGTCGCCAATGTGCCAAAAGTCAGCCTGCCGAAAATTTTCCGAAGCGACAATATTTTCATGTGTTTTGTGATCGATAGCGTGGAAATTGAAAAGTAGAATTGATCTACGGCGTTTAATAGCATTATATTTCGGCGCCCCTAATGTGCTCAGCATTCTGGCATCAAGCCAAATAAACCAACCAGTTTAGTAACTTGGCAAGATCGCCGCCAAGATATTCATACGACAGGTTTGACCTTTAGTCGCAAAACCCGGATAATGCTGGGTTCCGTGGAGAGGTGGCCGAGTGGTTAATGGCAGCAGACTGTAAATCTGCCCTCTTACGAGTACGCTGGTTCGAATCCAGCCCTCTCCACCACAGGTTCACGGAGCAGGTGAAGTCATTGCATCGCGGGTGTAGCTCAATGGTAGAGCAGAAGCCTTCCAAGCTTACGACGACGGTTCGATCCCGTTCACCCGCTCCAGATTTTCGGCG
>JBDTPE010000114.1:0-7264 GCA_039932875.1 Betaproteobacteria bacterium
ATATTCTATTTGTGGCGATGTACACCTATGATGCCGCTGGCTTGCCGATCTGGTACGTCATTACCAATTGCCCGGTGACGGCCACCGGCTGTACCGGCGACATTTACCGCGTCAATGGCGGCACGCCGCCCACGGCGCCGTGGACCGGGCAGGGCCGCGTGCTCACAAAGGTGGGGGTCGGAACGTTAGTCTTCGCCAGTACCAGCAAGGGCACCTTCAATTTCACGATCAACAATATCGCTGGCTCCAAAGCCATTTCACAGCAAATCTTTGCGACCGGTACCACGCCACCAGCCGTGGACTATACGGACCTCTGGTGGAATCCGAATGAATCCGGCTGGGGCATCTCACTCACGCAGCAATTCGGCACCATCTTTGCCGCCTGGTACACCTATGACGCCAGCGGCAATCCGATCTGGTACGCCGCGACCAACTGCCCCGCCACGGCCACCGGTTGCACCGCGCCGCTGTATAGGTTCACCGGCGGCGCGCCATTGACGTCGCCATGGACCAGCGTCAACCCGGCTATCCTGGTCGGCGATATCACATTTGCATTCACCAACGCCGCGAATGGAACCATGAGCTATACCGTCAATGGCGTTAAGACCAGTCGATTGATTACGCGTCAGGTCTATTGAGCGGGCCATTTCGAAGTGGAATGTAGCGAATTTCTTACTCACTGCAATCCGACGTCGTAGAGTTTCTTGGTAGCAACGAATCAACGTGGGGGATGTCATGAACTTGAACGAAACCATGCTGGAGCTCGAATCGTTTGGCAGTGCGCAAACACGCAAAACGTGGTGCCGACACGGCGCGGCTGAGCCGATGTTCGGTGTGAAATTCGGCGACCTCACCAAGATTCAGAAACGCATCAAAGTCGATCAGGCCCTTGCGGCAGAGCTCTGGAAGACCGGTAATCACGATGCGCGACTTCTGGCATGCATGGTGGCGGATGCCACTGCCGTCACGGAAAAAGAACTGAAGTCTTGGGCGTCGAGTGTGAAGGATTCGTCCACCGCAGAGGCATTAGCAGCACTGGTAAGCCGAACCAGCATGGCGGCAAAAATTCGCGAAGCCTGGCTGGCCGACCCCAAGCTGCGGCGTGCTGGCTGGTCGCTGGTGGGACACTGCGCCAAAGTGGGTAACTCGCTGGATGAGGCGGCAGCACTTGGTTTTGTCAAGCGCATTGAAGGCGATATCCACGGCGCGGAGAATTGGACCAGACGTACCATGATGTATGTGTTGATCGGTATTGGCGGTCGCAACGTCAATACGCGCAAAGCCGCAGAAGAAGCCATTCGCCGCATCGGGCCGGTGGCGTTTGACTCCGGGAACACCGCCTGTGAGTTCCCGGATGCGTTGCCCTATATTGCAAAAATCTGGGCGCGGAAGAAGGGCTGATTGCTGGATTGGCGCGCAAAAATTTCGCGCCGCCGTCAGCCTTCGTCGCGCCAGCGGCGCAGGCGAATTGCCGCATAGATCATCGCGCTACCCGCTATTGCGCCAATCCAGATGTTTGGTGCGGCCAACAGTTGCAATGACTGCGCCAGCATCTCGCCGACGGCACTCGAGGCGCGCAGCGTTTCCTCTGTCGGCAGCGAATGTCCTTGCTGTATCAGCCACGAACCGGGCACAACACTGGTCAACATTCGGCCGATGATGTTCTGCCAGAACCAGCCGAGATCGCCCTCAATGCGGAACATTTTCCCGGCCCAGGAAACGAGGAATCCAGCCATTAACGGCACACCGATTGCCCACAGGAAAGGCTTTGCACGCGCCCAGGATGAGATCATCAGCACCCAGCCAATCGTCGGCAGTGCCCATAGTGCGTATATCGGTAGCATTGCCAGCATTTGCAATGGGACCAGATAGGTATTCGGGTCACTTAGCACCTCGCCGAAGATATTGACTCCGGCAATGGCAGCGGCAATCATGGTGAGGAGTTCTGCCAGTATCGCGGTGATCGTTCCAATCACGAGTGCAATCAACGGTGCGATGCCGATGGCTATTGCCACTTTTGACAACACCGTCGCGCTGTCGGAGACCGGTAACGATTTCCAGAACAGCACACTGCGGTCTTTGCGCTCATCGTAAAGCGCGCCGGCACAGAAGAAAAAAATGCAAGCTGCCAGCGTAACCGTAAAGGGTACGAGCAAACCTTTGTACATAGAAAACAATAGGGAAGCGAATTTTGCCTTTTGGTCTGGAGCCACAATCTGCGCCAGATTGCTGACCGGCACACCATTGATTTCCATGCCGCCCCGCAAACCTGTTACTGCAAACACTAGGGAGACGGCAGTGATCGAAACGATAATCGCGCCGATCACGATGGGCGCCCAGAAAAAACCGCCTTTGTGCTCCCAGAACTCGCGCTTGAGCAGCCATTTGAATGTGTTCATGCGTAGGTTCCTTTCATGGTTGCAACAAAGATGTCGGCGACGCCGGGCGTCCGTATTTCTCCCAGCGCCTCGAGCGCGTCGCGCGGCACACCATCGAACAGCATCACTGCTTTGCCGAATACCTGCCGCTCGTCGATCGGCTTGAGTGCACGGGCCAACTCCGTCTTGTCTGCCGGCACCATCACTTCGACAAAACGTATGCCCACTTCGTCCATCGATGCGGTGAGTACGATCTTGCCTTCGCGGATAAAAATGAGATCGGTCAGAATGTGTTCGATCTCTTCGACCTGATGGGTGGTGATGATGATTGTTTTGTTCTGGTCGAAATATTCTTCGAGCAGATGCTGATAAAACTGCTTGCGGTAGAGAATGTCCAGCCCCAGCGTGGGCTCGTCCAGCACCAGCAGCTTGGCGTCGATGGCCATCACCAGCGCCAAGTGCAGCTGGACCACCATGCCCTTGGACATCTCCTTGACCTTCATGGTCGGCTTCAATTTGGTGTTGGCCAGATAACGTTCGGCTTTGGCGCGGTCAAATTTTGGATGCACGCCCGCCACAAAATCAACTGCGTCTTTCACCCGCAGCCAGCGCGGCAGGATCGCGACGTCGGCGATAAAGCAGACTTGTTGCATCAGTTCGTCACGATGGGTACGCGGGTCTAGACCGAGCACATTCAGTTGGCCTTCGAACGGCGACAGCCCAAGGACCGCTTTGAGCGCAGTGGTTTTGCCCGAACCATTGGGGCCGATCAGGCCAACGATGCGACCGGCTGGAATGTCCAGCTTGATGTTGTCGACCGCTATGGTCTTGCCGTAACGGCGGGTCAGCCCCGTTGCCGAAACAATGGCGCTCATTGGGCACCGCCAATGTTGGCCGCACGCAATAGCTCGTCCGGGCTCATGCCTAAACGCCGAATGCGTTCCAGCATCTGCGGCCAGTCTTCCTGAAGAAATCGCTCGCGTTCAGACGCCATCAGTTTTTCGCGCGCACCTTCGGTCACGTACATGCCAATTCCCCTTCGTTTTTCGACAAGCGTTGCGTCCGCGAGCTCCTGATAGGCGCGCGAGACGGTGATTGGGTTGAGTTGAAAGTCTGCGGCTATCTGCCTGACTGAGGGCAGTGGGTCGCCAGGCTTGAGTAAACCATCAAGGAGCATCGCCACGATTCGATCCTTGAGCTGCCGATAGATCGGTGCGTTGTTATGCCAATCGTTAGTCATATGGGGGCTCCTCGGTGAGACTTTGTGCGCTATTAATGTATTGAAGTGGTGTTGTAGATAAGTATATCACTTACTTTGGGAGACGGTATTCCAACCCAATTGGCATGCCCGCCCGTATCCTGCTCAAGAGTTGCCTTCAATTGAGATCAAAGCCCGTTGTCGGTCCCGGGCACTTCGGGCGCCCGGTCCTCGCGCATAATGCCGCTAAAATCGATTCACTTCTTCAGGTTCACCCAATGCCCTCAGAAACGGCAATCGTCATGGCATGCGAGTTCCCCACCCTCAGTGCGATGGAACGTCATATGCTCGACGCGGCTTACTTTCAGGATTCGTATCGGATCGCCGCGAGGCATCGCGATGCCACTGTCGTCGAGATATTTCAGGCGATCTTCGCCCACCACCCCAAATGGATGAAAATTGTGCTGATCATTCGCAATCGAATTGCCTCGTTCTGCGGGCTCGATGCGCCAACATCATCCGAGATGATGAATCCGGTAAGCAAAGACTGCTACGAAATCGGTGACAAGATTGGTGTCTGGCCAATCTTCAAACTTACGGAAACCGAACTTATCGCCGGGCGGGACAATAGACATCTGGACTTCCGGCTGTCAGTGCTGCGGCACAACGATGGCGCGACGGCGAATGTGGTGGTCTCAACGGTGTGCGTCGTCCACAATACCTTCGGCAAGGTCTATCTGTTCTTCGTCGTCCCGTTTCACAAGTGGGGTGTTCGGCTCTTAATCTCTCGCGCCGCGATGGCCGGTCGGCTTTGAGCACAGCAAAACTTTTCGCGCGACACTGAAAAGACACTCCTGGATTCAGTAGTTACCCACATGGGGGAAAACCAAAATGACCGTGAGACTCGAACACGCCAATCTCTCCGTCCACGACATAGACGGGTTAGTTCGGTTTCTGCAAACGGCCTTTCCGGAATTCCGAATTCGTCGCGACATGACACAGCCCGACGGCGTTCGATGGGTGCATGTGGGCACTGACGACACCTACATTGCGCTCAATCAAGCGAAGGGCGAAATTGGCGCAACAAAGAAGGGCACGCCGCTGAATCATCTGGCCTATGAGGTCGCCGATGTAGCCACTATTCGCGCGAAATTACTCAAGGCGGGATACCGGGAAAATCTGCTGGTGCCGAACGCTCACCCCTACCGTAAGCGCATGTACTTCTACGATCCCGAGGGAAACGAATGGGAATTCGTCCAGTACCTGTCTGGCGAAGCGGCGGAGCGAAACGACTACAAATTACCAGACTAGCGTCTTAGTCACCATGAATTGCATACAGATCCAAACTGGGCGCGGTCTGCCAGCCAAAAAGGACTGAAAAAGCCCGCCAATACTAGACTTTGTCTCTCATCTCCTTCGCCGCCAGCGCCGCCAGAATCTTCCCGTGCACGCCCCCAAAGCCGCCGTTGCTCATCACCAAAATCTGGTCGCCGGGTTGCGACATCACGACGATGGCGTTAACCATCGCATCCATATCTTCAAACACCCCTGTCTTCGTTCCAATCGGTTCCAGGCTCGCGGCGACATCCCAGCCCAAATCCTTGGCGTAAACGAAAACCACATCCGCCAGCGCCAGACTCGTCGGCAACGCGGCACGCATGGTGCCCAGTTTCATCGTGTTGGTGCGCGGCTCGATGACGGCAAAAATGCGCTGGTTGCCTATGCGCTTTTTCAGTCCGGCGAGCGTTGCGTGTATCGCCGTGGGGTGGTGAGCGAAGTCGTCGTAGACAGTAACACCGCCAATTTCCCCCTTGTTTTCCATTCGCCTTGCCACACCGCTGAATTCGCTCAACGCGTCGATGGCCATTTTGGTCGGCACCCCGGCGTGGCGCGCGGCGGCGATGGCCGCTAGTGCGTTCATGGTGTTGTGTGCACCCATCTGGCCCCAATCCACCAGGCCCTTGTCGAGGCCATTGAACACGACGTTGAACTGCGAATCCCGTTCGCCATGCCGGAAGTCCCACAGGAGTCCAGGCCCGAATTCCTCCACTGCGCTCCAGCAACCCATGGCCAGCGTCTGCTTCAGATGCTCGTCGCGGCCATTGCTGACGATGAGCCCGGTGCCCGGCACGGTACGCACCAAATGATGAAACTGCGTCTGGATCGCCGCGATGTCCGGAAAAATATCTGCGTGGTCGTGTTCCAGATTATTCAGGATTGCCGTGCGCGTTCGGTAGTGAACGAACTTGGAGCGCTTGTCGAAAAAGGCGGTATCGTATTCGTCGGCCTCGATGACAAAGAACGGCGAATCCCCCCGGGGAGAGCGAGCCGAGATGCCAAAATTTGTCGGCACACCGCCGATGAGAAATCCCGGCGCCAGCCCGGCGTGTTCGAGTATCCATGCCAGCATCGCGCTAGTGCTGGTTTTGCCATGCGTGCCCGCGACGGCAAGTACCCACTTGCCTCGCAGTATGTTTTCCCCCAACCACTGCGGCCCGGAAATATACAGCAGGCTGCGGTTCAGGATTTCCTCGATCACCGGCATGCCTCGCGTCATGAAATTGCCGATGACGTACAAGTCCGCCTTAAATGCGTTCAACTGCTCGGCGTCAAACCCTTGGTGTAGCTGTATGCCCGCTGCTTCCAGTTGCGTAGACATCGGCGGATAGACGTTTTCATCGCATCCAGTGACCGTGTGGCCGGCTTCGCGCGCAAGCACGGCGAGGCCACCCATGAAGGTGCCACAGATACCCAAAATGTGAATATGCATATATTGTCAGCCGAGGGTTCTTGATTAGCCGCCGTAATCGCTCGGCCAGTGTATCCGGCGTCAACAATTGAGCATCGACGCCCTTAACCAGTTGTTCGTTCTAACCTGTCAACTGCGAGGACGATTTAACGATGTAATTTTATCATCCATGGCTTATGCCATTGGCGGGAACGACCGTCGCAAGGCTATCTGCAATTGGGCGTAAACTTGACCGCTCTTGAAACGACTAATACCCACCCGCACCTATCAACTTCTGCGGAATTCGGATACCACCATGGTCCCACACCTCACGACATCACTCACCGGCCCGCTTCTGGACCTGGAAAAGAAAATTCTCGACGCACGCCCCAGCATCGAGTGCTGGTTCCGCACCAAGTGGATGACGGAACGCCCGCCGTTTTACACCTCGGTTGATTTACGCAATTCGGGCTTCAAGCTGGCGCCGGTGGATACCAATTTGTTCCCCGGTGGATTCAATAACCTCAATCCGGATTTCATGCCGCTGTGCATTCAGGCGGCCATGTCTGCCGTGCAGCGCGTATGTCCGGACAAGCAGCGTTTCCTACTCATCCCCGAAAACCATACTCGCAATCTGTTTTACCTGACCAACGTTGCCGCGATCCAGAAGATTTTGATCGGCGCGGGTCTGGATGTGCGAATTGGCTCCCTGCTGCCCGATATCACCGTGCCGACTGCCCTCGATCTGCCCAATGGCGAAAAGCTCATGCTTGAGCCGATCAAGCGCGTCGGTAACAAGTTGATGCTCGATGGCTTTGATCCCTGCGCGATTTTATTGAACAACGATTTGTCCGCAGGCGTTCCCGCGATTCTCAAAGGTCTTTCGCAGCCCGTAGTGCCGCCGTTGCACGCCGGCTGGACCACCCGCCGCAAGACCTTGCACTTTCATGCCTACGACAG
>JBDTPE010000115.1:0-7254 GCA_039932875.1 Betaproteobacteria bacterium
GGCGGGAACCTTTCCACCAATGCCGGCGGCACTGCTGTGTTGCGCTTCGGCAATGCGCGTGATCTGGTGCTTGGCATCGAGGCGGTGACCCCGAATGGGCAAATCTGGCATGGGCTAAAGGCGCTGCGCAAGGACAACACAGGCTATGACTTGAAGCACCTGTTAATGGGCGCCGAAGGCACGCTAGGCATTATCACCGCTGCTGTGCTGAAACTATTCCCGAAACCGCAACGCACCTGTACAGCACTCGTCGCCGTGCCGGATCCTGCGGCGGCGGTGGCATTGCTGGCAACGATTCAAGGTGCGATGGGGGACCGCCTCACTGGGTTTGAGCTGATGTCGCGGGTTTGCCTTGACCATGTTATCGCCCTTTTCCCGGCTACGACCGAGCCGTTTGTTGCTCGCCACGATTGGCAGGTATTGATTGAACTGGCCGATACCTTCAAGAATGCCGCGCTCGAAGATGCGCTCGGTGCCGCTCTGGAGCCCGCTTTCGCGACTGGCCAGGCGCTCGACGCCATCATCGCAACTAGCGAGGCACAATCGCAGGCGCTATGGAGCCTTCGCGAACACATTCCAGAGGCCGAAAAGCTGCGCGGCAGAAGTGTAAAACACGACATTTCAGTGCCGATTTCAAGGATCGCCGAATTCATCCAACGTGGCGACATCGCGCTTGGCAAAGCATTTCCAGAAGCCCAGGTGATTTGTTTTGGGCACATCGGTGACGGCAATTTGCACTACAACCTGAGTTTCCCCGGCGTGCTGCCCTCGACTGAACAGACTCGCACTGCAAACGGCATTGTCTACGCGCTGCTCGATGAACTAGGCGGATCGATCAGCGCGGAGCACGGCCTGGGTCAGATGAAACGCGACGAAATCACGCGACACAAATCTGCGGTGGAACTGGACATGATGCGCGCTATCAAGAAAGCGATTGATCCTGTCGGCATCATGAATCCGGGCAAAGTACTCTAAGCAGGCGATTCGCGTGCGGCTGTCCGGCCTGCGAGAAATGTGAACGTCGCTGAAACGGATTCAAGCCCTTGTCATGACTACCGAGATTCGCGTTGGAACGCCATTTGCCACTTGCATGGGCGTAAAAAACATGTGCATGAGGATGCGTTCACCACGACTTGTTTGCAGCGGCATATCGATGGTTGCTGCTCGATCTTCGTGGATCAGTTTGTCAATCGCCGGCTTGCCCGACCTCTGATTCTCGGCTGGCAACAACAGTGACGTGAGGTGTTGCCCGCGTACATCCTGAAGGCGATATCCCAATGTTTCTTCAGCCGCAGCGTTCCATTCGATCACATTCAAATTGCGATCACACTCGGCAATGGGCAGCAGTGTGCGCGAAATATGTGCGCCAAGTTGATCTGCGCGCGTCCTTGCCGCCAGCTTTGCGCGCTCTTCAACTTCACTTCTGGATTTCAGCTCATTGTTGGACATGCTGAGCGATGAGTTGGTCTCGATTGAGCGCGCCAGTAAGTCCTCGTTTTCCAGTTCAACTTTTAAGCGACAAGCGACAATGTGATGTTGCTTGTGCGAGAAATAAAGGACGCAAAATACGAAAAATAACGCCATGCTGCCGCCTATCCAGTTCATGCCGTCGCGAATACAAAAAATATAGATTGCGGACGGCAGTGAAGCTGGAATCGCGAGCGCCAGATGCACCCACTTGACTGGTGAAAAAGCGGTAATGGAACCGGCCACGTATGAAGTCAATACCAGTACCGTAAACAGCTCGCGGTAATTATGCTCAACCGGAAACAAAACGGTTCCAAGCAAACCCCATTGGATACCGGCAAAGAAGTTGCCGACAATCATCAATCTGGCCCAGTCTTCTGGTCTGGCAACCGGTCGGGTCTGCTGTCGATAGCCGAACGCCACGACGGCGCGAAAGAACATCACCAGTGTTGCGAATAGGAACCAGAACAGTCCCTTTTGCAACTCCCCAGTGTCATAAAACACGACGACCGTCGCAATGGAGCCGATAAACGAAAACGCCACAGCCGCGGGTGCGAAAACGAACAGCTCATTGACTTGTTTGGCGAGCAGCCGCCGGTGAAAATCCGGAATTTTTTTCACGATTTTGATGGTCCTTAAGAATGCGCCAGTACATCCCACTGTTGGCAGCATGAATTCGCCGCTCTTGTGTGGTCAAACCCTGCCGAATGTACAGTCAATGAATTGTAAAAAATGTGAACTAAGTCACTTTTTGCGCATTGTGGACAAATAAATTCAAACAAATCAAGGCTATCTAGGGGATACCACTAGATTGAACGTAGGGGATTCCACTAGACTCGCCAAAAATGTGGTTGCTAGCGCCCTTTTTTCAGGGCTTATTTGGCGGCGCGGCTACTTCTTGTTTGGCCCACTCGACTCCACCGGCGCCGGCAATGCGGTAGCCGCAGGACACGCCACCGCACGCAAGGCACTCGTTTCAAAATCCCGCTGCATCAGCGTTAGTCGCGCGACCATGTTCGTATCCGGCTCACGAATCGTAAATACAACCTCTTTGACTTGCGGGCTTCTTGGCGTTACTTGTAAGTCTTTTACGAGAAATGGCACCTTTAATTTCAAGTCTGTAACGACTTTCTGCGCCGCATCTTCGGACGAAAACAACCCCAACGAAACCGCATTGTCGCCCAGAGCCGAAACGTCTTTAACGCCTGCCTTCTTCAGATTTGCAACCAGCGTATCCGCAGTGCGCTTGTCTTTTTGCGCCGGCAACGAAACGGCGAAACGCGAGAACTCTTCAGTAATTCGCGAGCTCAGGCGATTTCCCAGCTTCATGTCAGAAAAAGCGGCCTGTGCGCGCGCCGAGTCTCCCTGCTTGACAGCGAAATCGACGCAAGCAGAACCACTGAGAGCTGAAGCGATCGCTCTGGCGGTCAGTGCTTCTTGTTGGGCCCTGGCCGCGTCAGTCACGGCAACGATTTTGAGCGCACCGGCGTTGATTTCGCGTGGCCCATCTGACTTGGGCTTGGTTTCGTTGAGATATAGGTAGGCGCCGAGTGAGACGTTCGCGATCAGCAACAGGAAGAAAATCAGACGTGCCATAGGTATTTTCAAAAATCTTGATGCGCAGGGTTTCGGGATCTGGCAATGGCGAGCAGGCCGTCAAGCACCAGATTGTCGTTGATCGAAACTGGAAAAGGAAGATATACAACCAATTCTTGCATGCCGCCGCCACTGGCGACGCATTGCGGCGAACTGCCCAACTTATTGGTAAGTTGTGTGTATTGGCGCGCGATGGCGCCCGCACACGCCTCGATGGTGCCTGAGGTGATTGCGTTGTCAGTATTTGTCGGAAACGCTTGGTAAATCCCGTCGGACAGGGGCAGCTGCGCCGTGGCACTGTTGAGTACACTTCGCATCAACCTTGTACCAGGCATGATGACGCCGCCGAGAAAGTATCCGTCGGCAGTGAGCGCATCGATTGTCACTGCGGTGCCTGCCATGACAACCAAATGTGGGCGCGGTTTGCTGGTCGCGGCAACGTGGGTAGCGATGAGCGCGGCCCAACGGTCGCTGCCCAGGCGGGACGGCTCATCATAGCCATTCATCACACCACATTGTCGGGCACGGGCGACAACAAAATTGGCAGTCTTGCCAAGCGGTTGCAGCAGCTCGGCAATCGCCTGTGCAACAGCCGTCCCCGCGACGTTTGACACCACGACATGGTCAACGTGATGCATCGCCAGCAGGTCAAGCAACTGCGGTTGGCGAACAAATTCCGCAGTTGTGGCAGCACCGCGATGCAGCCATGTGTAATCTAGATTCAATCCCCATTTGACGCGCGTGTTGCCTGCGTCAATTGCCAGAATCCGCTCGTTCATGCGCTGATCGCACGAAGGCTGACCTCACCTGCAGCGATATGCAGGTCCTTGCCCTTTACGGTCACCACCAGAACACCGTCATCGGCCACACCTTTCACGGTCGCGTCTATGGTACTGCCGTCAACGTGCATCACGCGAACCGGTTTGCCGTGCAAGGTATGCTGCGCCGTCCAAACGGATTTGAAAGTGCGAAAACCGGACCGTTGGAATTCATCAAGCACGATCACCAATTCTTGCAAAACGCGCGCCAGCATCAGGTTGCGGGATGGCAGTCGATCACACAGCGTGCGCATGTCAGTCACGGGCTGATCGATACTGAGGCGCATCGCTTCAGCGAGATTGACATTGATACCGATGCCAATGACGACCGACGTTGGTCCCAGCATATCGCCTTGAGATTCAATCAGCACGCCGGCGAGTTTCGCGCCGGACGCGACCACGTCGTTGGGCCACTTCAACCCGATGCTCCCGGCATCCCGGAGGTTTGCATCACTCAAGTCAGCCAACGCTCGCAATACGGCGAGACCAACCGCTAGCGACAGCCCCGCCAATTGTGCCGCACCTCGCTCGAAACGCCAAAGCAGCGAAAACGTGAGCGACGAACCAAGCGACGAGTGCCACACGCGTCCGCGCCTTCCGCGACCGGCGGTCTGCGATTCCGCGACGATACACAACCCACCCGGTGCGTCGGCGATTGCACGCCGCATCAATTCAGAATTCGTGGAGTCGACCGTGGCTAGCAAGTCGACATCCACGCGGTTTGCGCTTTTGCCTAATGCGACGCGAATGCGATCCAGGTCCAGCAATTCAATGGGTTCGGCAAGACGATAGCCCTTGCGCGTAAGACTGAATATACCGATGCCGGCTTCGCTGGCAACGTGAAGCGCGTCGGAAATAGCGGTTCGTGAAACGCCATATTTTTCAGCCAGTTTTGCGCCGGAGACAAAATGCTCATGCGACAAATCCCGCAATAGCGAATACGTCAACGATCTCATCTTCCCAACATCACGCGTTTTCCGCTCTGCAAGCTGAAACTTCGGCCTGATAGGCAATGCCGGCGATTACTGAATCGAGCAGCAGTTGTACGCGCTTGGTGAGTTTGCTGTTCGCGCGATAGTCGGCGGGTGCGATGAAATCCACTCGCCCCGCATCAAGCAACCGTACACAGGTAGCTTTGCTCCTGGCAAGCTTTGGATTGAATACGGCCAGTGAATGACCGCCACTCTTGGTGGTAAGTGCCATCGAAGGCACGTCGGTCATGCCATCGCCGATATAGATGATGTTTGAAAACGGAATTGGCCGTTCGCCTTCAGGCATGTGCTCGTTAATGGACTCAGACAGCGCCTCCTTGCCCTTATTGATGCGGAACAGAAACTGCGTCTTGGATGTGTCAGTGATGAGTAGCTTCGGGAATGTCACGATGCCGTACTGGTTGAAGTGGTACTCGGAGGCATAAATCTGTTTAAAGTATTTGCGGATCGATACGCCTTCAAGGATCTCTTTTTGGCCGGCAGAAATGATGTAATGGTGCACGGATACGTTTGCGCCACCGCGCTTTTTGACATAAGCATTGATGTTAGGGAACCACGCTTCAACGCCAGGGAAATATTGGATGCCGGCAGCCATCGCGGAAAAGTCGTCACGCGTAATATGCACGTTGTCATTTTTGTAGAGCATTTCCATCATCAGGCGCATGTAAACCAGCATTGGGTCTGAGCCGGTCTCGGTTGCTTCTTTGTGTACGCGCGCCCAGAAGGTTTCAGGCTCAATGCCAAACTTTGGCAGGACGGTGTATTCCTGCATCGGCTGCGGCGAAAGGGTGCCGTCAAAGTCGTACACCATCGCAATAGTATTTTGAGTGAATGCTTTTTTGACCATGCGAGGAGTTTAGCCGCAAATGAAAACGCCCGGCGGACCGGGCGCCCTTGGCCACGGCAGGTAACGATTTATTCAGCGTAAACGCCTGCTTTCTTGATGATCGGACCCCACTTATTTATTTCGGCTGCCAACTGCGTGCGCAGGGCCTCCGGCGTTTGCCGTGCGACCGGCTCCGGCGCCGTACCGAGCTCCGCAAACCTGGCCTTTACACCCTCATCCTTAAGCGCTGTCTGCAACGCGACTACCAGCTTGTCATTGATCGCCTTTGGCGTGCCCTTAGGCGTCCATACCCCGTGCCAGACGCCGATGCTAAAGCCCTTTAGCCCCGCTTCGTTGAGTGTCGGCAGATCTGGTAGTGATGCGACGCGTGTCAACGAGGTCACACCATATGCTTTCACTTTGCCACCCTTTATTTGCGAGGTGGTATTGGTTGTCTGATCGCACATGAAGTCCACCTGTCCACCGAGCAAATCGGTCATCGCCGGTGAAGTGCCTTTGTAGGGAACTGTCAGAAAGTCGGTTTGAATCGCCGTCATGAACAACATTCCGCAAAGATGCGATGCCGAGCCTACGCCGGAATTGGCGTAGGAAACCTTGTCCTTGTTTGCCTTCAGGTAGGTCACGAGCTCCTTGAAGTCTTTGGGTGGGAACGTCAACTTGGCGATGAGCGTCATTGGCACTTCCGTGACCAGTCCGATTGGCTCCAGGTCTTTATTGACATCGTATTTCAACGTCCGATACAGCGATGGCGCCGTCGAAATGCCAATGTGCATCAGCAGCATGGTGTAGCCATCATTTGCAGCTGCGACTACGCGTCCGACACCGATGGTGCCTCCGGCACCGCCGACGTTTTCGACTATTACCGTCTGCCCAAGCGATTTGGACATGACTGCCGCCAAGGTACGTGCGAGTGTATCGGTCGGCCCGCCAGCGGCAAACGGCACGATCATCGTGACCGGTTTAGTCGGATAACCTTGTGCGCTCCCCAAGCCGCTCCATGCCAGCATGGCCGCGGCAACTAGAATGTTCTTGAGTCTCATGCATCCTCCGGTGAAAGTGAGTGCTGTAGAACGAATATTGTTGTTTTTTTCCATTCTAGCTGCTTCCGCATTGTTGCCGCTCAGCGATGCCTGCCGACTGTTGTGGTGCTTTCCGCTACAATCCGGCCAGTCACAAAATCGTCACATACTTGCGCGAGGTGTTGCATGTTCGGAAGATTGATGCCCAAAGAGGGTCGTTTTTTTGATCTGTTCAATGATCATGCCGCCCTCGTTCTGGAAGGCGCCGTGACGCTCAATTTGTTTATGAGCGACATGGGTAACCGTGAAGCGCACGCGCAAAACGTGGGCTACATCGAAAAGAAGGCCGACAAAATCACCCACGAAACGATTCACCTCCTTCACCAGACCTTTGTCACCCCGCTGGATCGCGAAGACATCCACAAGCTCATCAGCAATATGGACGACATTCTGGATTTGATGGAAGACGTGGCCGAGTGTGTGGTGCTCTATGACGTACGCGAAGTCACCGATGC
>JBDTPE010000116.1:0-7187 GCA_039932875.1 Betaproteobacteria bacterium
TGGCGATGATGGTGACGATGAGCCTGTTTCCGAGCGGGGTGCTGCAGTTGTGGGACGTGGTACAGAATGGCTACTGGCATGCGCGCGGCCTCGATTACATCGGCAGCCCGCGCTCGCACCTGCTCGAGTGGATGCGCATGCCCGGCGACATGGTGTTCATCGTGTTCGGCGCGATGCCGCTGCTGATCGCGGCGATCAAGGGTTACCTCGGCGTGCGGGTTGCGGCGACGGAGACAAACCCACTTCCCGATTGAAAAGAAGTGCGAAGCCTGCCGTCATTCCGATCGCTGGTGGCCGATCTGTCGAAATCGCGCATCGACGGCGAGCCCTTGACATCCTCCCCACCCAAAGGACGGAGATTCCTACGGCGCTCAAGCAAAAACTGTTCATAGGATGATCGTCTGCGTTGCCCGCTGTGGGGATTGCCTGGCTCGCTTGAGTCGCCTCTGCTGCGCAGCAGCTGAGGCTAGCGAGCCAATTTCTTGCACGCTGCTGAATTATTTGCTTCGCAAAGGTACGTGATCAGGTGCAGCGTTCTTTCGGGCCCGTGCCACGCTGGAGAATGGCCACACGTTTGCAGCGACCGCACGGCGCTTGAAAAGCGCAGGCATCCCGGTGACCGGTTTTTGATTCCTATACCTCCAGCACTGGCGCGCCGCTGATACTGGGCAATGAATTTCGCCAGTCATCGACGTTGCAATTGGTGCTCGATTACGCGGTGCTGCTGTGCAGGTACCAGCTCGGTCTGAACTTCGAACCCACCAGTACTCAATACGTGCGAATTCCCGGAAATTCGCCAGCATGTTCATGGCGTTCGCCCGCGTCGTCGTACCAATATAGCTGAGCGCCGACTTCACCTATCGCGAGCTTATGCGAGCCGTCACAGAACGGCTGGTTTCTTGACAAACCGCATCGGCAAAGATATTTCTCCTCGCCGCCGATAACCAGTTTGTAGGGCTCAGTGTGAGTGCGCGTTACGATGCGGGCCATTGCAACCTCCATTTTCTCTGTTGTCGAAGTACTTTCTTGTGCGTTTAATGTGTGTGCCCGCGCAACGCGCCGGGGACGCGGTCGTTGGCAAGTCCACCTTTGTCGAGCCAGCGCCGAGTCTGCTCGGCGGCGCGCTCAATCAGATCCGCAGCGTGCGAAAAATCGTACGGCGATGTCATCAACGGGCACAGCGGTGGCACGGTAATGATTTCCACCTGCTCGCGGTAGCGTTCGATGTCAGTTACCAGTTGATGCGCGGTCAGCAGCGTGACAGCGTGAAGGGCGCACGCGATTGCACCTGTTGGTGGCGCGTTAAGCGCGCAGGCGAATCCAGTCGGCAAGACCAATACTCGTTGCGCTCCCAGCTCGACCGCGATGCCGATCGGCGTGTTGCTGGCAACCGCGCCATCAATCAGAAACTTTTCACCAATTCTCACGGGTGGAAATATCGCGGAAATCGCGCAGCTCGCGAGCACCGCCTCGACCGCCGGGCCGCTCGATAGCCGCACCGTTCCGCCGCCGAGCAGATCGGTCGCCACGACATGCAGCGGTACGGTCGCGTGGTCGAGTTCATGAAATTGCAGGTGCTCTTCCAGAACGCAGCGCAAGCCATCGGGATTGACCACAAAATTGCGGCGCGACAGCAATCCTGCCAGGCTGCTCCACGTGAAGGGAAAAATATCGGTGCGACGCAATCCGCGCCAAATTTCTTCGAGTTGTGCGATGCCATCCGCGTTTGGCGCACCGGCAAAGAAGGCACCGTTGATCGCGCCCACCGATGAGCCGACCACCAGATCGGACGCGACTCCGCAAGCAACCAACGCGCGCAGCATACCAACCTGCACCGCGCCGAAGCTACCGCCGCCCGCAAGCACAAATGCGGTCAGATTGTTTGTGCTGCTATTCATGGGCCGATAGTTTCCGATTGCGTCTTCCATTGAATGCCACGCGCTGCTTGCCGGACTGGACCGTCGCCGCCTGCTTCTGAATTCCACTGGTCGGCGAAATACCGGGGCGACATGCGATGAACAACGCAGTCGGCCTCACAGCGACTTCAGGTACTCGACGAGATCGACCGATTGTGCCTGCGTAAGGCCAAGCGACTTTCTCGTGTTGTAGGTCTGCACAACGGCTTCCAACGTCGCGGCGCTGCCATTGTGGAAGTATGGCGCGTGTTGCCACAAACCATGCAGAGGCGCAGTCCGGTATTGTTTGGTGGCGCTCCGCGAGGCGTAGCCAGGAACGCCGTTCGGTTCCGGCTCGCTCACGACATCAATCGGCGAATGCAGTTGCGTGTTGGCATCCGTGAACGCGGTCCCGCTATGGCACGTGGCACACTCGCCGATGCCGCGAAATAGTGCCTCGCCTCGAACGGCAGCGGTTTGATCGAAACTGCCCGCGCGTGGCGTCGGCGCGCCTAAAGTGAGTTGATACGCTTGTAGCATCGGCAGCTTCGCGCTGATCAAGTCATCCGTGCCATTGGTTACCATCACACCTGTGCGCGATTCGGTGAACGATCCGTGACCGCCCATCTGTGTGACGCCTACGTAGCGATTCCAGTATGCCAGATCCTCGCCATCGCCTGTCGATGTGATGCGATGAATGCCATCGAGGCCATAGGCCGGCGGAATAACCTGCGGTCCACTGAGCCCGTCCAGATTGAATCGCGGATCATACTTACCCTTACCCCATGAGTTGTACACTGCCTTCTGGGCCTCCGTGAGCGCGGGGGAAAGGGCGATGATCGCGCCGGGATTCAAATCTCTATTCGCCCAACCGTCCAGGCGTTTGCCGATACCCGGCGCAAATGAGTCGTCCACCGTCGAATGGCATAGTGCGCAAGTGACGCCAACACGAGTCAACGTATCTTTTCCGCCAATGTTCTCCACGGTCCCTTTCAGCCCTACGACGGCATTGAGCTTCAGCAGCGCAACGGTCGTCGCGGGGCTTTTCAGACTGATGCTGCCGTTCTGGATGCCTTGCACTACCGCCGAAGGCAGCGCGTCGGCATCGACTTTCAAGCCGACCGCCAGCGCCGTTGTTGGATCGACGGCAGACGCAATGACGTTGTGCATCTGCAATTTGTCGGTCCATTGGGTCTCGTCGCCGAACGTGTCGAACCGAAATGTCTGCTTACCCTCTTCGATCTGCGCGGCAGTCGGCTTCGGTGCCTCTGCAACCACCGACGGCATATTACCTACGCCGCTGCATGCGGTGAGCAACACGGCTACCCCGCTCACCACTGCCATTCTTAACGTATTCCCACGCGGTTACTGTGTGGATGGTTCGGCAACTGCGTCTGGCAGACAGCCTCGCGCACTGCCCTGCATTGTCTTCTTAAGCATTGCAATTACTCCTATGTATTGATCTTGTTGCGTTGACCGTGTGATAACGCAGTGCGCGCCACTAGGGGGAACGTTTTTTGCACTCGTCAGACTCGTTTACCTCAGACAGGTACGCGATCAGGTCACGGCGCTCCTTTGAGTCCGTGACGCCCGCATAGCCCATGGCGGTTCCCGGCACTGTCTTGAGCGGGTTGGCCAGGAACTCATCCAATGTCTTTGGGCTCCAGACAACTTTTGAACGCTTCATCGCATCCGAATAATCGAATCCCTTGACCGTCCCGGCTTTGCGGCCGATCAATCCGCAGTGCCGCGGGCCGGTCCGATCGTAGGCGAGCGCATGACATGCCACACACCGCCCGTACAGCACTTCACCGTTCTTCGCGTCGCCCACGGATGGCTGCTCCTTCGGCGCCGCCAGCAACGCACTCGATATCAGCAACAATGCGACGCCAGCGCAGCGCCGAGGCAACGCGATCATGCTCAGGACATGAACGCGGAAGGAACAGGTACTTCACCCAGCGCGTTGCGCAGGATGGCCCAGTGCATCGCCTCATCGCCGAGAATGCTGGCGGCGGCCTTGGCAAGATCCGGGTTGCCGAATAAAGGAACCGCATTCAGGTACGCACTGACGGCGCCCTTTTCCAGCGTTGCCGCGAACTGCAGTACGTCGGCCTGGGACTTCAGTTTTTCGGTCGGGAAATTGTATTTCGCCTTGGCGACCGTTGGCTTGCCACCCAGCTTCACGATCGTTTTGGAAAGAATGTCGGCGTGCTCCTTGTGATGACCCTGGAACGTTAGCGCCAACGCCAGCACCGGCTGTTGCAAAAGTCCGCTTTCCGCGCCGACCTGATACGCGGCGATGGCTTCGAGCTCCGCGCTGATCGCGGTATTGAGAATGCGAATGTCCTGCTCGGTCGATTGGCCGCCTTTCGCGGCAAGTGCGTCTTTTCCAGCGAGCAAGGCGATCGCCGCGCCTGACAGGATCAGGCTGGATTGGCCGAGGAAATTGCGCCGTACCGCAACGGCCGAGGCATCATTGGCTATTTTGAAGAATGACATGAGCGGATTCCTTTAGGGGATATGGGAAAAAGAATGGAAAACAATTGAGGAAAAGATCGCCTCGGGCGCGGATCTACTTTTCGACAACGTTCGCGCTCTACCCATTAGATGAAAACGCCGCACCGCGCGTTCCCGATTGCTCAGTAACCGTAAAACTCTTCGCTGCGAATGTCGTCGTCCTCGACATGGAGGCGATTCAAAAGCTCGCGCATGGCGGCAACCATGCCGGGCGGTCCGACTACATAAAAAACCGGTTTGTGAAGGCCCACGATGGATTTACTCACCAGGTCTTCGGTGATGGGGCTGGTTTCGCCCAGCCATGGCCGACTGGATTTGGCCATCTCCGTCATGGTCGCCGCGAGGTGGAAATTCACATTCTGTCGTTCCAGATTTTGCAGTTCCAGAAGAAACGCGGCATCTTCCGGTCGCCGATTGGAATAGTGAAGCAGCAGGTATTGCGGCAAGTTCTCGTGCATCGCCTGCCGCAGCATACTCATGAATGGGGTAATGCCGATGCCGCCTGCAATGAGGACCGCCGGCCGCGCACGGTCGTTATGCAAGGTAAGCGAACCGAACGGCCCGTCAATTTCTGCCTGCCCGCCGATAGGCAACACCTTCAATGCTTGCTTGAAAGTGCTGTCGCGCATGCGCGTCGCGACGACCAGCGTTTGCTCGAATAGCGCACTGACGAGGGAAAACGCGTGGCGCGCGAGTTGGCCGTCGACCGCCGGCGCAGCGGCAAGAATCAGGTCGACCGCCTGACCGGGCTTGAAAGTGAAGCCGGCCGGCCGCTGGAAATGAAATGCCATGGTGCCGTCAGCGATTTCCTCGCGTGCTAACAATACTACTTGGTAGGTACTCATGTTGTGCCTCCAGCCAGTGAACGATGTGCATGCGATTCCGGCTGCCGGCTCCCCGAGGCATGATCCGGCCGCACGATTCGGGCGAATGCGGAGTGGTTGTGAGTCGATTCGAAGTTTTCCGCGTCAACCACGTAGGCGCCAACCCGAGGATCGCGGTCCAGCGCCAGCGCCGCATCGCGTACCAGGTCCTCGACAAATTTCGGATTGTCGTAGGCATGCTCGGTCACGTATTTTTCGTCCGACCGTTTCAAAAGCCCATACACCTCGCAGGATGCGCTGCCTTCGGCGATGGCAATGAGCTCCTCGATGGCGACATCGCCTTCCAGGTCGGCCTCAATCGTGATATGCGAACGCTGGTTGTGGGCGCCGTAAGCAGAGATTTCCTTCGAACAAGGACAGAGGCTGGTGGCCGGCACCATTACCTGTGTCGAGAAGGCATGGCGCCCGCTTGCCGACACCACACCGCGCCAACGCACCTCGTAATCAAGCAGGCTCTCCGCACCCGAGACCGGCGCGATCTTCTTGACGAAATTCGGAAAACGCATTTCAATTACACTGGTTTTTTGCGTTCAGCCGATCCAGCACATCGAACTCCATGCCTTTGAATCCGGCCGGATCCAATGCGGCGGTCTGCGCTTCCAGGAGCTCGATGAAGCGCGACATATGGGTGCCGTTTTCGCTTGCAGACAAGCCTACCGTCAACGCCAATGTGACAACGGTTGACGATGGTTTGCCTCCCGACTTGACGGTCAGCGGATAACGCACACCTTTGATGCCAACGTCATCGATGCGCAGGTTGCGGCGATCGATTGGCGATCGAATACCCGGAATACCTTGAAAAACCAATGGTTCACGTACACTCATGTACATCCTCTTGGCGCAATGCGCCGCTGGGCCGTGCGGCGGCGCACGGCGAATAGTCGGACCATCAGTTGTATATTTCCGGCGGCAACGGCGCACCCGCGCTCATCCGGCAGGCGGTCAGGGCAGCTTGTTGCGCATACCCCTGAGTCGCAATAGCACGCCCGCGACGATGCGATCGCAGCGTGCGCCGTCGAATGCAAAGGTGTCTTCCAGCGTGAAATCAATCTCGCGCGCAAGCGACTCGCGCAGCAGGCCCTTCGCCCGGAAGAAACGGGTGCGCACGGTGGCATCGGGTATGCCTAGCGCAAGCGCCGTTTCCTCGGCAGTCATCTCTTCCACCGCGCGCAGCACGAATACGGTGCGGAATGCATCCGGCAGTTCATCAATCTTCTTCTCGAGCAACCGGCGGGTTTCGGCGCGCGACGCGCCCGCCTCGGGTTGGTCTGATGTGTCTTCTCTCATATCGTCATTCCGTGCGTCGTGATCGGCGGCCAGGTATCCGCTGTCGCGATCGCTGTCCAAGCAGATAATTTCGGCTGTGCGATTGCGTTTACGCGATCTTGAGATAGCCTCATTGACGACAATGCGCGTAAGCCAGGTTGACAATTTCGCATCGCCACGAAAGGTTCCCATCGCGCGGTAGGCCAGAAGATAAGATTCCTGCACTGCGTCCTCAGCCTCGGCATCGTCCTTCAGAATGCTGCGCGCGGTGCGATAAAGCGTCTGGTTGTGACGCCGCATGAGCAAGTGGAACGCGTCCTCGTCGCCAGTCGCAACTCGCCGCGCGATCTCGGCGTCGGACAATCCCTTGTGCGCGGTTTCCAGCACGGCCTGAAGCATGGTCGTTCCCTGTTCGATTGAGTTGGTTCAATCCATTAGATGACGCAACGCGGCCCGGCGTTCCCGCCATGCCACGTGGGAGGACAGCCGGACGTTACAAGTTAGCGGACGACGGTCCTCCTGCACAAGCGGCACGCGTATTGGTTTCGGTGTGGCCATGTGCGCCCTCTCGCACAGGCGCGCCTCTCGGGACATTTTCCGGCTGTGTGGCGCGCCGATGCTGGTA
>JBDTPE010000117.1:0-7162 GCA_039932875.1 Betaproteobacteria bacterium
CAGCTAACAAGAAAATTATGCTAACGCTTTCGACCATCTGCGGTCATAGAAATTTCTTGGGAGCGGACATTTCAAGTCACCGGCGCTTGACAAAGATAAACTATTTGTTTATGTTTGTCCGCAATGATTCAATCTTTTGGAAACCCCGAAACGGAACGATTTTTCACGACGGGAAAGTCGCGCAAGATTCCCTCAGAAATTCTTGGCAGAGCGGCGATGCGATTGAAACAGCTCGATGCTGCAACGCGGATTGAGGATTTACGACTGCCACCATCAAATCGGCTAGAGCGACTCACCAAGGACCGCATAGGACAATGGAGTATTCGCATTAATGAGCAGTGGCGCGTTTGCTTTCGATTTGCAAATAGTGATGCGTACGACGTTGAGATCGTTGACTATCACTGAGGAATATGAAAATGGCTAAGAGTGGTCTACCCGCGATACATCCAGGAGAGTTTCTCCGCGAAATCTTGGTTGAGATGAAAATCTCTCAAGCCGAATTCGCGAGGGCAATTGGTGTTTCGCCAATGCGGATTTCCCACGTACTAAATGGTGCGCGCCCGGTCTCTGCGGAGTTAGCGCTTTTAATTGGCCGCGCCTTTAATCAGACTCCGCAATATTGGCTCAATTTGCAAGCAGCATATGATTTGCAAACCGCCGAGGCGTCCATCGGTAAACGTCTGTCTGGTGTGCATTCATTTGCGGCTGCCTGATATTTCTGGCCATGTATCTGCAAACAGCACTAAAGGCCGCAGTGGGTCGAATCCGGACAATCGCGATTAGGTGTAGGTTAATGATTTATTAAATTTTGGCGTGTTGAGAGCCGTGTATCAGTTTGACAAATACGCCTGAGCCCGCACCGCCCACTGCGCCAAGTAGCAGGGAAAATGGCTTATTTGAAAAAAGCATATTGATAATCTCTGCGTGGTCTATAGGTAGCTGGGGGTAAGACAAAATCCCAGCAATACCGGAAATGACACCCAAGACCGCAAAAAGAATATTTCTGTGAGCTTTCCCCTTCGGCTCGTAAGTGTCAAACCACCAAAAAGTGAGCGCAAAATAATATAGTGCCGCGAGAGCCGCAGGTGGCGAGCCAGTAATCCAAAGCGCCGGTAACACAGCGGGGGCGGCTAAAAATGGAAAGCCGCCGAAAAGAGGGCCCAGACCCACGAAGATGGCCATGACACGCAGAAAATATTGTTTCAATCGAGTACGCGACATTGACAATTTATAATCTCGGTTGCGTGATCATTATTGCGAATACAAGCTGTTTGCCAAGGTCCTTACGGCTGCCTGATCGACGCCTTTTGAACTACTCGTGCACTCGTAATCAACTAGTTAAATCTTGTCAGGCCTCAAATGCCATTAGACCAAGCCCTCGTCGATGCCGCAATACAGCAAGCCCTTCAGCGATACCCGTCGGGTTACGCAGGGGCGGCGGCGATCCGCACGAATACCGGGAGAGTCATTACAAGTGTGAGCTTTGACGCGCCGGCCGAATTCGTTAGTCTTTGCCATGAAACTGGAGCGTTCTGTGAAGCAAACCGGCTAGGCGAACAAGTCGTGGCGTCGGTCTGCGTTTCACGTAGTCAGCCAGACCGGCCATTTCTAGTTCTTCCACCCTGTGGCGTCTGCCAGGAGCGTTTAGCCCTGTGGGGTCCGGAAGTGGAGGTAGCGGTTTCGGTGCCAGGCAAGCCGGGCGACTGGTGCTCGAAGTTGTTGCGAGACGTTAACCCCCACTATTGGGTCGATACTGTTCGTGATGCTGGCGAATAATCGAGTCATGAATCTTTACCGTTCATTTCACCGGACTCGCTTTCAGTGGGCCGGAGAACTCGATCGTTAGTTGTCACGAGGATGGCCTTTGCGCCGAATCAAACGGTCGTCGTTCTGGGAACGTCGCGGGACGACGGAAACACCCGGCGTGCGGTGGATGAAGTTATCGCTGGGAGGCCGATCGAAATTGTCAGCTTGTCGCAATTCAACTTCTCGCCCTACGACTATCAACATCGAAATACAAACGATGGTTTCATTCAATTGATTGAGTCGATAGTGGACAAGCCGTTCTGGATTCTCGCCACTCCGGTGTATTGGTATTCTATGAGCGCCCAACTCAAGGTGTTCGTAGATCGTCAGACCGACTTGATAACCGTCCGCAAAGATCTCGGTCGGCGTCTGCGAGGCAAGTCCGTCGCAGTCTTGGCCTCAGGTACCGACCCGGAGCTGCCCGAGGGTTTCGAAGCGCCATTCCAGCTTACCTGCGGGGACCTTGGCATGTCGTACCTTGGAGCCTCCTATCACCAGTTTGAGAAGAACGACGCGCCGATCCTAAACCCCAGAATGAGACCAGTAACATGGCTCTCGTGATCTTCCTCAAAGACATTCAAGCTGACAGCACCTGTCGCAAACTCTGCACACTAAATGACAATCGAAATCTCAAAGGAATCACGTTCGGATGCAGTCGAGTCGATAAAGCGATATATCCGTGAAGACTTGGAAGACAATATCGGGGACCTCGCGGCAAATGGATTGCTTGACTACTTTCTGAGGGAGCTCGGCCCTATCGCCTATAACAAGGCGGCGGCTGATGTTCAAGAACGACTTCAGGTAAAAATCACAGATTTGAATGGCGAAATATTTGAAGACGAATTCCAGTTCTGGCGAAAGCACGACCGCAAATGACCGCTTCGGAGCGAATTGGGAGTTCAACCGCTATGACTCTTGTGGGTCGAAAACGGAACCAAAGATATGACTCCTGAATCAGTTGCCTACACGCTCGAACTCACTGACGTTGCAGATGAAAACGTGCGAAAGTTGATTATCGCCCCGCTCATCGAATACAACACCAGCCAGGCTGGTCCGGGAAATGGCCAGCCGATGGTTATCGTCATCAAGAATGAATCCCAGCAAGTCGTTGGCGGTCTATGGGGCCACACGGGTTACGAGTGGCTATTCACGCAACTCCTTGTAGTGCCGGAATCGTATCGTGGCACAGGCTTGGGAAGAAAACTCATGTCAATGGCTGAGGCGGAAGCAGTTTCGAGAGGATGCATTGGTGCTTGGCTGGATACGTTTGAGTTCCAGGCGAGGGGCTTCTACGAGCGCATAGGATATGAGTGCTTTGCAGAGTTACCGAACTATCCAGCTGGATTTTCACGCTTCTTCATGAAGAAGGCGTTGCGTAGTGCGCTGAGTGTTGACTCCAATCGGGCGAATTGAGAATTGTGCTCGAACGACCGGAGCGGGCCGGCTAGAGACGCTCGATGCCCCGACAAAATCATTGACGCATTGGATAGGCAACACCGTATAGCCGCGGTAAATTGGGCTCAGCAAGTTCGGGCGCTTTCAATTGTGAGAAAGAAACTAGGAATTGAGAAATGAGTAGAGTCCAAAAATCCATCGTTGGTATCGTCCTGCTGCTTGGCAGTATTGCGATTGGCGCAGCCCTATTTTTTAGCTCCATTGACGGCGCTAAAGTTGAATCGCGAAATCCCGTCAATGTCGCGATGGCTAGCACCGGCGTGCTGGAAACAAAGCAAAAGTCGACTGCTAGTCCCGCCATTATTAGCAACATGACGCAAGTTCAAATGCAAAGTGAAGCACCGGTGTACAAGGCGTTACCGGAACTGGTTGGATTGAATGCAATACAACGCACGGGCTTTCTGAGAAAAGCGCTTGCTGACAAGACAAATTCCTACATTGCCGGGTACCAAAATCCAGTGGAGGCGCTAACTGATTTGGTGCGGCTCGGTAAGGCTGGTGACATTGGCGCGACACTGGCCGCTCAAAAGTTGGCAAATCGTTGTGCAGATACGGCGGCTGATTCGCAATCGGGGCGCATACCGCCATTCGGGATCCCGCTCGCTGACTGCCAAGCCATGTCGAAAGAAGATTTTAAGGCGATACCTGGCTTGCTAGCCAAGGCGGCGAACTCCGGTGACCCACTGGCAAAGTACGTCATCATGGATTACTCAAACTATTTTTCCGGCGAAGCATATATGCAGACCTTTCTTCACGATCCGAACCTGCTCGCCTATTTTCAGCAAGAGACGCGCGTAGCGCAAGAGTATTTCGAGCCGTTGGCTAGTGAAGCTGTACTAGGGAATATTGCGCTGACATATCAAAACGGTACTGTGCTCCCCCGCGATCCAGTCATGCAGCAGGCTTACTTGATGGCCGCCTTTACGGTAGCGGCAACCCATGTTCCTGACGACAAAAATGCGTGGAGACTTAACTTCGCGCCAGCCAGCATAGATGGCGTAGGCTCGCAAATGACTAGCGATCAGCGAAGCGCGGCTCTGCAGATGGCACAGACTATTCTCAATCGTTGCTGTAATGGCCTCCCGCTTCCACCTGTTCTTTCACAGAGGAGAGGCTAGTCGGCTCCGAGTACAAAGGCAAAGCGAGTGTAGAAATTCAGAATTGTGAGGCACGCCGCAATGGATGGTGTGGGTCGGCACCGGGCAAGAACCGATAAGTACCAATGACATTGATTTTTGCGTTGAATGCGAGACGGAAGCCGGTAGCGGTGATAGCCATGCGCTATAGAACACATTAGGAAGCGCGGCATGGATTGGTTCGACGTACCCAAGCGAAGGCTACAACTAGCGCGTCATAACTCAGCGCTCCATTAATTTATACAAGGAATCCCACCCATGACCAATCAAGCCACCGGCGCTTTCGATGTAAAAATGATTCCGCAAACGGCGGAACCAGTTGGAGGTGCGACCATCGGCCGCATGCTGCTCGACAAGCAATATCATGGACCGCTTGCAGCGACCAGCAAAGGCCAGATGCTCGCCATGCGCACAGCGGTCGAGGGCTCGGCTGGCTATGTGGCGATGGAACTGGTCGAGGGCAAGCTGGATGGCCGCAGCGGTAGCTTCGTGCTGCAACATAGCGGCACCATGAATCGTGGCGACGCACTGTTAGTGTTGGGTGTCGTCCCTGACTCCGGCACTGGCGAGTTAACAGGATTGTCCGGCAAGATGGACATCATCATCGCAGAGGGAAAGCACAGCTACCGGTTTGATTACAGCATCGTCGAGCCACAATAGCTTCATCTACACGTGCGATATTCACAACGGCGAAATGAACCAATCAACCTATTCCACTGATGAGCCCACCCGCGCGCAGATTGACGAATTGGCTGGGCCCGCGATAATTGAATTTGGCAATGACTGGTGCAGTCATTGCCAAGCGGCGCAGCCGTTGATCGTACAAGCATTGTCGGGCCACCCCAGCGTACGGCACATCAAGATTGCCGATGGACCGGGGCGTCCGCTGGGCCGCTCGTTCAGGGTAAAACTCTGGCCCACATTGATTTTTCTCGACGCTGGGGCTGAGGTCGCGCGTCTGGTTCGGCCCGCTTCGGCGCTTCAAGTCGCGGAAGCGCTGCTGAAGATAGCCCCCGCCAAGGCCTGAGTCTTACCCGCACGCGCTCGCGGCAAAAACCATTGGCGTGCTTGAGCGGCAGCTGGCGCGCGAACACTCCTAGTCTGTCGGATATGATTTGGCGCGGCGGCAACGCGTCCGCAAACTGCGGTCATCTTCCACCAACCGAGAACTAGCCATGGATCGCGACGACTATTACCCACCCGGCACGCCCGAACGCGAAATTGCCATCCGGCGGCGAGTACATCGACTTGCCGAGTTTTATCGGCATGTCTTTGTCTACGGGATTGTCATCGGCCTACTGTGGTGTGTGAATGCCTATCTGCTCTATAGCGGCGCTGTACCAACCAAGTGGTGGTCCTGGTGGGTGATTTGGCCAACCGTGGGCTGGGGCATTGGGCTAATCTCGCATGGCATCACGGTCTTGCCAGTCTCCGGGGTGTTCTCGCCGGATTGGGAGGAGCGTAAAGTCAAAGAGCTTCTGGAGCGTGAGCGGAAATGACCGAGTTACGTGACCCATTGGCAGATCCGGTTCATCAGGAGGCCGTGCGCCGGGCGCACAAGAGGGTTCGCGAGATTCGCGGTTTCTATGTGTCGGCGTCGTCTTTCGCGATCATTATTCCCTGCCTGTGGATTTTTAACCTTTCCGGCGGCGGAAAGTTATGGGCGCATTGGGCGACGATAGGCTGGGGTATCGGCCTGACGGTTCACGGTTTGTCCGTATTTGCCGGCAAGTCATTCTTCGGCGTCGAGTGGGAGGAGAAAAAAGTCGACGAAATCATGGCGCGCGAAAACCTGAAAGTAGTTTCGCGTGAAAAACAATTGATGCAAGCTCAGCTACGCATGCTGCAGGCGCAGATAGAGCCGCACTTCCTGTTCAATACGCTGGCTAATATTCAGAGCCTGATCGCGCGCTCGCCCGACAAAGCCAGTCTGATGATGGATAACTTCATCGCTTATCTGCGCGAATCGCTCTCCGCCAGCCGTGCGCAGGAAGGAACGGTACAACAGGAATTCACACTGATTCGCCATTACCTGGATCTGATCAAGATTCGCATGGCC
The DNA here is from genome assembly GCA_039932875.1 of Betaproteobacteria bacterium. Lineage (GTDB taxonomy): Bacteria > Pseudomonadota > Gammaproteobacteria > Burkholderiales > Usitatibacteraceae > UKL13-2. The sequence continues at coordinate 6,457 of JBDTPE010000117.1, forward strand.
CACAGAATCAATTACACGCTCAATTTGCCGCCTGAGCTTGCCGCAATGCCAATGGCACCGATGCTGTTGCAGCCCATTGTTGAAAACGCGATCAAGCACGGCTTGGAGCCAAAGATCGAAGGTGGGTCGATCAATGTCGTGGCCAAGATTGAAGGCGGCCAGATGCTGGTGACGGTGGAAGACGATGGTCTTGGCTTTTCAGAGTTTGCCGACAGCAAAGGCACCGGTGTCGGCCTCGCCAATCTGCGTGAACGCCTCGCGGTACTCTACGATGGCGGTGCCACCATCGACATCGCCGACGCCAACCCTGGCACCCGTATTTGTCTATCCCTACCCTTGCCCTACAAAGTGAAATGAATATGACCACCAAAATTCGCGCGATCATTGCCGACGACGAACCCTTGCTGCGCGAGCATCTTCGCGAAAAATTAGCCCTGCTTTGGCCGGAACTGAACATTGTTGGCGAGGCCTGCAATGGCAATGAAGCCGCCGAGATGATTGCCAACATCGCACCCGACATTGCCTTCCTCGATATCAAGATGCCCGGCCAGACCGGAATTGAAGTGGCGCAGGGCATTGAAACGGAGACACGCGTGGTATTCGTGACCGCGTTCGATCAATACGCTGTCGATGCGTTTGAAAGTGAAGCGATAGATTATGTGTTGAAGCCGGTTGCCGATGGGCGCCTCGCACAAACTGTGGCGCG
>JBDTPE010000118.1:0-7102 GCA_039932875.1 Betaproteobacteria bacterium
AGTCGCCCGCCGAAAAAAAACCCACGGCTTTAGAGTTCGCATGAAAACCGTTGGCGGCAGAGGGGTAATTAATGCTCGCCGCGCCAAGGGTCGTGCGCGTATCGCTGTATAGAGCCGCCACATCTTGCAAAACGTCGCCGGCGAGGGGTCTAATTTGCCGACGCGAGAAAGTACGCGACGCCTGAATAGTAGCGCGCCCGTCCGTAGTGCCTTCCGTCGTCAGCATCGTCTCGTAAAACGTGATGTTGTTGGCTTGCTCAAAGACGGCGCCCGGTTAGCAAAAGCAAATCTGGTGATCAAGCTCAGCGAAAATAAATTCGGCGGTGGGCGACTGGCGATTGCCGTGCCCAAGCGAATCCTGAAGCGTGCAGTAGATCGGAACCGCGTAAAGCGCGTGATTCGAGAGACTTTTCGACTAAATGCCGCGCGGGTCTTGCCCGTGGATTTGCTGGTGACGCTGCAAAGCAGCCCCAAGGCGACCGATGGCGGTGGCATCACCGCGAAGCCAGTGCGGCATCAACTTCGCCAAACGGCGAAGCAACTCTTGGCAGATATTTGTCAGCGGTTTGGACGGGCGCTCCAATCTCACACCTTGTCCAATGGTTGACGAACCCCAAGTCTCCTTAGCGGCGCGTGCGATGTTGGCGCTCGTGCGAGCTTATCAATATGTATTAAGCCCGTATTTCGGGACGCAATGCAGATTTACACCGACTTGTTCTCACTACGCAGTTGATGCCCTGACAAAATATGGCGCCATAACGGGTGTCTACCTTGCGTCGCGGCGAATACTACGTTGTCATCCTTGGTGTGCAGGCGGGTATGATCCCGTACCCTGACGATGCGTTGCCCGTGATATTTTCGCCAGCAAACCCCCAATTATTTTCTAGATGAGCTTATGGATACGCAACGTCTTATTGCGCTGATCGTTTTTACGTTTTCCGGATTGATGCTTTGGCAGGCTTGGAACAAACATAATCAACCGCCAGTCATGTCCCAAACCACGCCGCAGTCACAGGCGACCGCGGTTCCACAAAGCACCAATGGCGACAAGAGTGCGCCACCGGTTCCCGGCGCAGTAGCGGCGGCGACGAACGGCGTCCCGGTTACCACCGCAATGACCAGCCCGTTGGCTGTTGAACCAAAGACAGCAAAGCGCGTCCTCGTTAATACAGACTTTCTTGCTGTTGAGCTGGATACTCAGGGCGGCGATATCCGGTCGGTTACGTTGTTGAAGCATGCAGCACGTGGGGATGCTTCTCACCCGTTTAGCTTAATGCAAGATAAGGTGGGCGCATACTTCGTTGCGCAATCCGGGCTGTTAGGGCCGACACTGCCCAACCATACGGCAATATGGATGACGAGCGGTGACAAATTCGAGCTTGGCAACAGTGACAAGCTTGAGGTCAAGCTGACAAACAATGATGCTCCCGGCGTGTCGGTCACTAAGACCTACACCTTCAAGCGCGGCAGCTATGTGATAGATGTTCGCTATGACATCAAGAACGAAACAAGCGCACCAGTGCTACCAAATGCGTACTTTCAGTTTTTACGAGACGGCAATCCGCCAGCAGGAGAAAGCACTGGAAGCAACCCATTTACTGGTGTGGTGACGTTTACAGGCCCAGCGATCTACACCGACTTGAAGAAGTATCACAAGATTAGTTTTTCCGACATAGACAAAGATAAACATGACTATGTAAAGGAGGCGAACGACGGCTGGGTTGCGATGGTGCAGCACTACTTTGTTTCGGCCTGGTTGCCGACTGGCGACGTGAAGCGCGAGTTCTTTACGAAGAAGGTGACCGACAAACTTTACTCAGCCGGTGTGATCGTCCCAGTAGGCGCGATCAATGCAGGTGCTACTGGCTCTGTTTCGATGCCGCTATATGTTGGTCCGCAAGTGCAGGATACGTTGAAAGCGCTGGCCCCAGGCCTTGATCTGGTTGTTGACTACGGTTGGCTGACGATCCTGGCGAGCCCGATGTTTGCGGTGTTGTCGTTTATCGACAATCTCGTCGGCAATTGGGGCTGGACCATTATCTTGTTTACGATCATGCTGAAGCTGGTTTTCTTTCCGCTGAATCAAAAGGCGGGCAAGTCGATCGCGCATATGAAAACCATCGCGCCGAAAGTCGAGGCGATGAAAGCGCGCTATGGCGACGACAAGCTCAAGATGAATCAGGCGATGATGGAGCTTTACAAGACTGAGAAAGTGAATCCGCTCGGTGGCTGCTTGCCAATTGTGATTCAAATCCCCTTCTTCATCGCTCTGTATTGGGTGTTGCTGGGCGCGGTGGAGTTGCGCAACACACCTTGGATCGGCTGGATCAAGGATCTATCGACGCCAGACCCTCTTTATATTTTGCCGGTCATCATGGGCGCTTCCATGTTCATCCAAACGAAGATGAACCCGGCACCACCGGACCCTGTGCAAGCAAAGGTCATGTTGGTGCTGCCGCTCGTGTTTTCAGTGATGTTCTTCTTCTTTCCGGCGGGGCTGGTACTTTACTGGACGATGCAGAATATTCTTGGAATTTGCCAGCAGTGGTACATCAACAAAACATTCAGTCCGGATAAGATCAAAGCGGCGGGGAAAAAGTAGCGCACGTCGCGTATTCGCAGACCCAATCGTTCAAAAGCCGCTGACCTGGTTAGCGGCTTTTGTCATTTTGGCCATGATACATTTGGGACCCATCATCCAAAACGTTCCACGTGGAACATCTCATGCCCTCTAAAGCCGTTGCAGCACACAAACCAAAATCGCTGATCGTAGCAATTGCGACGGCTCCCGGTCGCGGTGGAATTGGCGTGGTACGGGTTTCGGGTGATGGTGTAGATGTTGTTGCTGAGGGTGTGCTCTCGCAACCGCTCAAACCAAGGATGGCGACACTCGCGCGGTTTCGGGACGCGGGTGGCAATGCCATCGACGAAGGGGTAGCGCTATATTTTCCTGGCCCGCACTCTTATACGGGCGAAGATGTGCTGGAACTACAGGGACACGGCGGTTCTGCTGTGATGCAGGCTTTGTTGCGCCGCTGTCTCGAGCTCGGTTGCAGGATCGCCAAGCCGGGGGAGTTTACAGAGCGGGCCTTCTTGAATGGCAAACTGGATTTGGCACAAGCTGAGGGCGTAGCAGATCTCATTGAGGCCAGCTCAGCCGAGGCCGCAAAATCAGCCGCACGCACCTTGACTGGTGAGTTCTCCGCGTGTGTTCATGCGTTGACACATCGGCTGACCGAGTTGCGCGTGCACGTAGAAGCGTGTATTGATTTTCCGGAGGAGGAGATTGATCCGGCAGACCGCGCTGCGCAGCAGATAAAACTCGAGGAAATACGCGCCCTCCAGGCTGATTTGGCCCGGAAAGCCAAACAAGGGGCGGTTCTTCGCGAGGGCATTACCGTCGTATTGATAGGCCGTCCGAATGTCGGTAAATCCAGCTTACTTAATCGACTGGCTGGCGACGAGATTGCGATAGTTACTCCGGTCGCTGGCACAACGCGCGACCACGTACGGGCCACCATCCTGTTGGACGGCGTCCCGGTGCACTTGATCGACACCGCCGGGCTTAGAGCAACCGACGACGAAGTTGAAAGAGTTGGCATCGCGCGTACCTGGGGTGCCATCGAAAAGGCGGGGGCCGCTCTATATATAACGGTAGCCGGTGAGCAAGAGGAGCACGGGGAAGGTGAGTTGCTTGACCGGCTACCCGAGAGTCTGGCGGTTATCCATGTGCGCAACAAAGTCGACCTACAGGTTGAACCCAATGTTTCACGTGGAACAATGGCACGGGGCGCCGGACTGATCGACGTCTCCGCCAAGACCGGCCACGGAATAGACGAACTACGCCAACGTTTGTTGACACTGGCCGGCTGGCAACCGGGAGCAGAGGGTGTCTTTTTGGCGCGAGAACGGCATCTGATCGCGCTAGCGGAGGCTACCGCTCACATTGATGCCGCAGCAACTACTCATGGCCAAGATGAGCTGTTCGCCGAAGAGTTGAGGCTTGCTCAGCGGGCATTGTCGCGTATCACGGGTGAGTTTACGGCTGACGACTTACTGGGCGAGATTTTCGGTAACTTCTGTATCGGCAAGTGAAAGAAACGCCACTTCCAGCGGTCTAGAGGCGTGCAGTAGAGCGTCGTTGGTCAGGCTGATTTACCCCGCTGTCGCCAAGTGGTTAATTCAAAGCACATTTTTGATAGCCAATTCGCACGCGATGACATAAAATTCGCGTCCTGCTTCATGACCCCAACTTTTGCTTGAAACAATGGATTTTCCGACTAAATTCGATGTGATTGTGATCGGTGGTGGTCATGCCGGTACCGAGGCCGCGCTGGCAAGCGCCCGCTCGGGATGCAAGACGCTGCTGCTTACGCACGCCATTGAAACGCTGGGCCAAATGTCGTGCAATCCATCGATCGGCGGTATCGGCAAAGGCCATCTTGTCAAAGAAATCGACGCCATGGGCGGCGCGATGGCCATTGCCACCGATGAGGCAGGTATACAGTTTCGTACGCTGAACGCGAGCAAGGGGCCCGCCGTTCGTGCGACACGCGCGCAAGCAGACCGCGCACTTTATCGCGCAGCAATTCGAGCCCGCCTTGAAAATCAGCCAAACCTTTGGCTGTTTCAGCAGGCGGTGGACGACCTGATCTTGGATGAAAATGGCGGACTACCACGCGTGACCGGCGCGATTACGCAGGTAGGAATTCGCTTTAATGCGGCCACAGTTGTATTGACCGCCGGGACATTCCTAGCCGGCAAGATCCACGTAGGCCTGCAGAATTATGCAGGTGGTCGAGCGGGTGATCCGCCGTCACTGACGCTTTCCTCGCGCTTGCGCGAAATGCGTCTCCCGGTAGGTCGGCTCAAGACCGGTACACCCCCGAGACTCGACGGCCGTAGCATCGACTTTTCGAAATGTAGCGAGCAGGCGGGTGATGATCCTGCGCCAGTATTTTCATATCTCGGCAAGCGCGACATGCACCCTCGGCAGGTGAGCTGCTGGATCACGCATACGAACGAGCAAACGCACGATGCTATTCGCGCCGGACTTGACAGGTCACCAATGTTTACGGGTGTGATAGAGGGAGTTGGTCCTCGCTACTGCCCGTCGATTGAAGACAAGATTCATCGCTTTGCCGATAAGTCCAGCCACCAGATATTCCTGGAGCCTGAAGGCCTTAGCACCAACGAGTTTTATCCCAACGGGATTTCCACATCGTTGCCGTTCGATGTTCAGTTGAATCTGGTTAGAACCATTCCCGGCCTGGAGGACGTACATATCCTGCGCCCGGGCTATGCGATCGAGTACGACTATTTCGATCCGCGCGGCTTGAAGGCGTCACTGGAAACAAAAGCGATCTCCGGGCTGTTTTTCGCCGGTCAGATCAACGGTACGACTGGCTATGAAGAAGCCGCTGCGCAAGGCATGCTCGCGGGGTTAAATGCGGCGCTGCTGAGCCAGGAAAAAGCAGCTTGGTGCCCGCGGCGAGACGAGGCCTACATCGGTGTGCTGGTTGACGACCTGATCACGCGAGGCGTTGCGGAACCCTATCGGATGTTTACCAGCCGCGCAGAATATCGGCTGCAATTGCGTGAAGACAATGCAGACGTTCGTTTGACCGAAATTGGCCGCAATTTTGGCTTGGTTGATGATGTGCGCTGGGCGGCATTTTGTGAAAAACGTGAAGCGGTTGAAGTAGAAACGGCACGCTTGAAAGCGACCTGGGCGCATCCCGCCAAAGTGGCCCCCTCAGACGCGCAGCGAGTGCTGGGGCAACAAATGGAGCGTGAATATTCCTTGTTCGACTTGTTGCGCAGGCCAAATATTTCGCATCAGGATTTGATGACGCTGGGCGTGGGAGAGGCTCCAGCGTTAGATGCCGCTGTCACCGAGCAGGTCGAAATCGCCGCCAAATATCAGGGGTATATCGATCGCCAGCAAGTAGAAATCGACCACAGCCGCGCCAATGAAGAAACGCGATTGCCGGACGACATTGACTATCTCCACGTGCACGGACTCTCGAAAGAAGTGCAGCTAAAACTGAATCAGCATAAGCCCGAAACAGTCGGACAGGCGGCGCGCATACAAGGCATCACCCCTGCGGCTATTTCACTCTTGCTGGTACACGTGAAACGAGGGTTTGCTGCTTCCCGTCTATCCGCGCTCCAAGAGTCAGCCTGACCGCCGACAATGAGGGTGCCAACATGACTGCAGCAGCACTTATGCATCATTCTTTGCCAGCCGAGTTGCTGGCAAGCGGACTTTCGCAAATGGCGCTGGCACTCGATCAGAGCACGCAAGAGAAACTATTGCAGTATGTCGCGCTGCTAGACAAATGGAACAAGGTTTACAACTTGACGGCGGTGCGCGATCCGCAGCGCATGATTGGGATGCATATCCTCGATAGCCTGTCGATATTGTCTATTGTGGCCAAGCACAAGCACCTGCTGGATGTTGGTAGCGGCGGCGGATTGCCAGGCATTCCGCTCGCCATTGTGCTCGCGACCATTGCACCAGAATTCCATGTGACGATGCTCGATACGATCACCAAGAAAACAACATTCATACGGCAAGCCATCGGCGAATTGGGTCTCACCAACGCAATAGTTGTGACCGAGCGCGTAGAAAACTACCGACCAGAAAGTGTATTTGATGCGGTAGTCTCGCGCGCATTTTCCGAGCTAAAAGACTTCGTGGATGGCGCCGGACACCTTTGTGCGCCTGACGGTCGTCTGTTGGCGATGAAGGGCGTACATCCGTACGACGAGATCGCGCGTCTTTCTGTCGGATATACAGTCGAAGCAGTAACGCCTCTGCAGGTTCCGCAAGTCGACGGCCAGCGACACCTGGTCGTCATCAAGAAAAACTGATCAAAAACATAAGGCATCAATGAAGGTCTTTGCCGTAGCAAATCAAAAGGGTGGCGTTGGCAAGACGTCCGTAGCAGTAAATCTTTCGGCAACGCTGGCGCACTATGGCCAGCGGGTATTGCTGATCGATCTGGATCCTCAGGGAAATGCAACGACAGGTAGTGGCATCGACAAGAATGGTGTGACCAAAACGGTATATGGAGTGTTGCTTCGCGAGTACAGCATC
>JBDTPE010000119.1:0-7097 GCA_039932875.1 Betaproteobacteria bacterium
CTTGCGGTGCCGCGGTTGCCGACTACTTCCACTGTCGGCAGTGTGGTGGCTTTCGCGTCTGGCGCAGGCGGAGGAGCGCTTTGCGCCTGTGCCGTCACGGCAGCGGCGATAGATAGGAGAGCGGCAATCGCCGACGTTGTTTTGGACATTGGGTTTCCTGAGGTTACGAGGTCATTTGATGAAGACAAAAGTGTTAGGGGCCAGCGGCCGGGCTTGAAGCAAATTTTGTTGGCGCGTCCGCAGTGGCAGGTGGGGTATTTGACTACTTAACTATATGGCAATAAATAACATATTAGTGAGTATCCTATATCATATGGGTGATACTCACAGTTAATATGTTTTTAAATGCCTAATATGTAGAGCGAGCGGTGACTCGCATTCACGGCAAGAATGGATTGCGTAAGCGGATCGCTTGCAATTGGAGCGCTGTCAAATAGTGTTCTATTCGTCAGTCCCGCGTAGCGACGACGGCGCGGGTTTAGCGATGCGGCTAACCCAGCGCCACGACCTCGCCCGCACCTAAGGCGTCATAGCCATCAAGTTCACGCACACTTTTTTGAAAAGCGGCGCTTTGCATCTGGCTGCGCAAGCGGGTGATGGTCGGATGATTGAGTTGATCGCGACGACAGGCGAAAAGATAGCGCTCGGTGACGAGCGGAATGAACTGTAGATCATTGCGTTTTGCGGCGGCCGCCAAGCCGAAACCAACGTCGGCCATATTGCTGGCGACCGTGGCCGCGACGGCGAGATGGGTGAATTCTTCGTTCTGGTAGCCTTCAATGTCATGGCCTGAGAGCCCGGCCTTGCCAAGAAGGCTATCGAACAACAAGCGAGTACCGGAACCGGGTTGCCGATTGATAAACCGCAGGTTTGGCTTTAGAAAATCCGTCAAACCACGAATGCGCCTGGGGTTGCCCTTGGCGACCATCAGGCCCTGAACGCGGTTGACGAAATGTATTAGCGCATGCAAGCGCGGCTTGAGGTGTGTATCGAACGGTTCAAAATTATCAGTATCCACGCTGGCCATGAGGTGAAAACCGGCCAGGTCGCATTTGCCCTTTGACAACGCGATGACATTGTCGAGACTACCTTGGAACTTCAGATCGAGCGCGGCGCTCTCATTGGCAGGCAACGATTCCCGAAGCTTCAACAGTGCGAGGTCGTGACTGGCGAGGATGCGTAACCGCGGTAGCGTGGCGTTACCGGCTAGATCCAACTCACGCGTGGCGACGACGGCGAAATTTTCGAGCGCGGGGCCCAACTCGTCATTGGATCGCTTGATCAGCTGAAGCAACCTTTCGCCGAAGGGCGAAAGGGTCGCGCCACGGCCGCGTTCAAGCAGCAACAGTTTGTGACCTGTCACCTGTTCCCAGTGCTGCATCAGGCCCCAAGCGTGCCGATAGGAGAGGTTTGCCGCTTTCGCAGATTGCTGCAGTGAACCCAGCGTCACGACAAATTCAAGCAGGGCAATTATCTCCACTGGCACCGTCTCGACAACATCGCGGCCAATAGACCAGCTTGGGGTTAAATTGATCTTAAGCATTATGTAATTCTAGACATATTTGCCTGCGTCCCGTTAGTACCGCTTAGACATGCTTTAAAGTGTCGCAAGTAAATTCATATTTAGGCGTTCAATTTGAACGAACTCGGCGACAGCTTTCGCATCGCGTGGCAACTGGTGGCGTCGTTTGACGCCAATCTTGTTGCCATCACTGCATTATCGCTGCGTGTGTCCGGTGTTGCTGTGTTGGCCGCATCTTTTCTGGCATTGCCGTTCGGCGCATGGCTGGCTCTGGCGCGATTCCCCGGACGGCAAGGGGTAATCGCAGTGCTCAACGGCATGATGGGCCTGCCGCCGGTCGTGGTTGGTCTACTCATTTATTTGTTGCTGTCGCGCGCAGGTCCGCTGGGCGCATTGGGCCTATTGTTCACGCCGGCTGCGATGGTGATCGCGCAGGCACTACTGATTTTTCCGATTATCGCGGCACTGGCCCGGCAGGTGATCGAAGATGCTTGGGGTGAATATCGCGAGCAACTGGTTTCGCTCAATGCCAACCGTTCTCAATGCATGCGTGCGCTGCTTTGGGATACGCGATTCACCTTGAGTACATCGGTGCTGGCTGGCTTTGGCCGGGCGATTGCTGAAGTGGGCGCGGTGATGATTGTCGGCGGCAATATCGATGGCGTGACCCGCGTGATGACGACCGCGATCGCGTTGGAAACCAGCAAGGGCGATTTACCGTTGGCGCTTGCGTTGGGTGTGGTGCTAATTGTGATGGTCGTGTTGATCAACCTCGCCGCGCAGTCGATCAAGACAACGTCGATGAGGAAGCATGGCTAGCGCCACGATCCTGCCGCTTTCGGTGGAATCGCTGGCATTCAGCACGGGCGATGTCACGGTATTGAGCGAAATATCGTTTCGCGTGGAAGCCGGTTCGCGCACCATCGTGCTGGGACCAAACGGTGCGGGCAAGAGTGTGTTGCTGCGATTGATGCATGGCTTGTTAACGCCGAGTTCAGGGTCAGTCCGCTGGGCGCAAAACGATGAAGCGCTGTTCAGAAAGGCGCAGGCAATGGTGTTTCAGCGGCCGGTGATGCTCAGAAGGTCGGTGCGCGACAACGTTGAGTTTGCGTTACGCGTCGCGGGTAACGAATCGGCTGCGCCCGCTGCTGCCACGCAGGCGCTCGAACAGGTCGGACTTTTGCATCTGGCCGATCGGCCTGCGCGGCTTTGCTCCGGCGGTGAGCAGCAGCGCGTGGCGCTCGCACGAGCGTGGGCCATTCAACCGGAAGTGCTGTTTCTCGATGAGCCGACTGCGAGTCTGGACCCGGCAGCGACAAAGGCCATCGAGGAGACCATCTCCGCCATCCACGCACGAGGCACCACCATCGTCATGACCACGCACGATCTTGGCCAGGCCAGAAGGATCGCGGACCGCGTTTTGTTTTTGCATCACGGTCGGCTAATTGAAGACACATCAGCCGACATCTTCTTTCAACAACCCCAATCGCCCGAAGCGGCGGCATTTATACGAGGAGAATTATTATGGTGAAAAAGAACTTGAATCAGCCATCGCCGTTCGCGAAGAAAAGCAGATTACGCGTCGCTGCGTTTCTTGGAATGACACTGTTGACGGTGTCGCAGTTTGACGGAGTCGGTGTTGCGCACGCGCAAGACAAATTCATCGTCGTCGCGTCAACCACGTCCACGCAGGATTCGGGTCTCTTTGGGCACATCCTGCCGCTGTTCAAGGCGAAAACCGGCATTGATGTGCGCGTGGTCGCGCAAGGCACGGGTCAGGCGCTGGCGACTGCGAGAAAAGGAGATGCCGACGTGGTGTTCGTGCACGACAAAGTCGCCGAGCAGAAATTCGTAGATGAGGGATTCGGCATCGACCGGCGCGAAGTGATGTACAACGACTTCGTCATCGTCGGCCCGAGGAGCGACCCGGCCAAAACGGCGGGGAAAGACGCCATCGCCGCACTCAAGAAAATTGAAGCAGCCAAAGCGCCATTTGCTTCGCGCGGCGACAAGAGCGGCACACACGCCGCTGAGCTGCGTTACTGGAAAGCGGCTGACATCGACCCGCAGTCGGGCAAGGGCACGTGGTATCGCGAGACCGGCTCCGGTATGGGCCCGACCCTCAATACGGCAAGCGCCATGAACGCCTATGCATTTACTGACCGCGGCACATGGCTGTCGTTCAAGAATCGTGGTGAGCTGACCATCACGGTGGAGGGTGATACCAAATTGTTCAACCAGTACGGTGTCATGCTGGTCAACCCCGCCAAACATGCGCATGTGAAAAGAGACATGGGCATGCAGTTCATCGACTGGCTGACCTCGCCTGAAGGGCAGGCGGCCATTGCGGCTTACAAGATCGAGGGGCAGCAGTTGTTCTTTCCGAACTATGTGGTATTGAAGAAGGCGGCCTGATGCGCTGCCTGCGATTGATCGTTCTGGCGATCAGCTTGTCGGTTACAAAACACGTGGCTGCGTCGCCCTCAAGCCGTTCGTGGTGACCCTTCGTCAAGTTCAGGACTAAAGGCATGTCGAACCACAGCCCCGACAAAAGGAATCAATACCTCGCACCACCACCCTTCGACAGGCTCAGGGCAATGGAACGGCGGTTATTGGAAATTCCGAATTAAAAATGAAACTCTATATCTGGTGCGGTATCTGGCGCAAAAGGGCTCGTAAAGCCGCGCCAGTGCTTGTGTTTTAATTTCTACGCGTAGCCGACGCTGTGCCGATCCAGCGAAATTGCTTTCACGAGTGCGAATACCGGTTGCCCTGTCTTGAGTGACAGCCGATCAATCGACTGGCGTGTGACGCGGGCGATCAGCGCGGCTTCGCCGATGATGATGCGCACATCAACGATAGGCCCGGTTTCATCGCGAATCTCGGTGAGCGTGCCGCGCAGGATATTGTGAATGCTCAAGTCCTGCGGCTCGCGCGTGGCCAGTGATACGTCGCGCGCACGGATGCGTACGCGCACGCGTGCGCCGACATCAGCTTCGACATGCGGCACCGTCAGCGCCCCCCCGGTGAAAGAAAGCCGGGTCAGGTCGTAGCGCGCGTTGTGGGATTCCACGCGGGTTTCGATGACCGCACCTGCCTCATATCGCCCCGTCGCCGGTGCCAGATCCAGACGGCTCATGATGTCATCAACGCTACCGCTCGCCGTCACGCGCCCGCTGTCGATGAGCACCATGGTGTCGGCGAGGCGTACGACTTCATCGAGCGCATGGCTGACGAGCACGATTGGGATGGCGAATTGATCGCGCAGCTTTTCAATATAGGTGAGGACTTCGGCTTTGCGGTCGCCATCGAGCGAGGCCAGCGGTTCATCGAGCAGCAAGAGTTGCGGCTGTGACAGCAGCGCGCGGCCGATGGCGACACGCTGCTTTTCACCACCGGAAAGCGCGGCAGGTTTCCGGTCCAACAGCGGCGCGAGCCCGAGAAGCGCGATGACTTTTTCGCTGTCGATCTGTGGCCTGGCGCGGGGAAGGCGCGGGCGCCCGTACAGCAAATTGTCGTTGACGCTCAGATGCGGGAAAAGCAACCCATCTTGAAATACGTAGCCGATACGACGCCGTTCCGGGGGTGTCCACAGATTCGTGGTCGAATCAAAGAACACGCGTTCACCGAACGCAATCCGTCCGCGCGCAGGCCTGCTCACGCCCGCGATCGCATTGACGATGCTGGTCTTGCCGGAGCCCGAGCGCCCAAATAAAGCGATGACGGGCGCCGCCGATGCAAACGAGGTGTTCAGCTCAAAGGTGCCCAACCGCTGCTGGATATCAACGCTGAGCATGGTGATCCGCTTTGCGATTGAGCCATTCCGATGCGGCCAGCGCCGCAACGGAAAGCAGAACCGCGACGATGCAGAGTTTGATTGCTTGTGCCTCGGCGCCGGGCACTTGCGTATACGTGTAGATCGCAAGTGGCATCGTTTGCGTTTCGCCGGGAATGTTGGACACGAAGGTAATGGTGGCGCCGAATTCGCCCAGACTGCGGGCAAACGCGAGCAGTGCGCCGGTGACGATGCCCGGCAATGCCAACGGCAACGTGATCGTTGTCCAGACGCGCAGGCGCGAGGCGCCCAACGTGCTGGCGGCGAATTCGAGGCGCGTGTCTATCGCCGCGATGGAAAGTCGTATGGCCCGCACCATGAGCGGAAAACCCATGATGCCTGAGGCCAGTGCGGCGCCGGTCCATTTGAAGGCGAATACGATGCCGAAATATTGGTCGAGCAGTGCGCCGATCGGGCCTTTGCGTCCCAGCAGCATCAGCAGCGCAAAGCCGATCACGACCGGCGGTAGCACCAGCGGCAGGTGGATCATGGCGTCGAACAAAATCTTGCCGACAAACTGTTTGCGCGCAAGCACGTAGGCTGTGATCAGCGCCAAAGGCGCGCTGAGAAGCACGCTCCAGAAAGCGACCTTAAGGCTGAGCAGAATGACATCGATTTCGGCTGACGACATGCGGGATCGTGTCCGTCTAGTTCAATCGGATGAAGCCATATTTTTCCCAGGTCGCCCGGGTTTTTTCGGCCTTCATGAATGCTATCAATTCCTTGGCAGGCCCCGATTTGCTGGTGGCGACCAATGCCAACGGATAGGTGATGGCAGGATGGGTGCCGGCGGGAAACACATCGACGATCCTGACGCCCTTGTCGGCCAGCGCGTCGGTTTTGTAGACGATGCCAAGCGGCGTTTCTCCCCGCGATACCAGCGCCAGCGCGGCGCGAACGTTCTCGGCACGCGCGAGCTTTTCGGCTATGGACGGCCACACGCCCAGTGCCTCCAGCGATGCCTTGCCGTATTTGCCTGCAGGTACGGTATCAGGATTGGCAATAGCGAGGCGGTCTTTGCCCAAGGCTTCCGCCAATTTGAATGATGGTGCGATCTTGAGCGTGGTGTTGCCCGGCGCGGGAGCGATCAGCACCAATTGATTGACGAGGAGATTGGAGCGGGAGCCGGGCGCCAGCAGCTTGCGGCTATCGAGATAGTCGGCCCATTCGATGTCGGCCGAGATGAAAATGTCGGCGGGCGCACCGGCTTCAATCTGTTTGGCCAGCGCCGAGCTGGCGGCATAAGAGACAACGACCTTGTGGCCGGAGGCGGCTGTAAACTGGCGTGCCACGTCGTCCAGAGATTCCTTCATGCTGGCGGCGGCGAATACGGTGACGTTCTGCGCGAATACCGGCAGCATAAAGCTCACTGCGAGCAGGGCCAGGAATCGGGATACAGCCTGCATCTACACTCCATCGCATCGCGAACGGAAACGCGTAATATACAGACGGCTATAACGATACGCAATTCAATGCGCTGAACAAAACGCATTCGATGCGTTAGCCAACCGAACGATTCATTACAGCTTGGGTTTGTCCGCGAGCAGTGCGGCGAACGCAGCGAGGTCCGCGCGAATCGCGGCGTCGGTGCGCTTTTCCATCGACCGGAAGTGCTTAAGGACGTTTTCACCGAAAGGGGTGAGTCGCGCACCGCCACCGCCGCCGCCGCCGGTTGCGGTGTCGATCAGCGGTTCGCGGAAACAGCGGTTCATGGTATCGGCAAGATTCCAGGCGCGCTTG
>JBDTPE010000120.1:0-7086 GCA_039932875.1 Betaproteobacteria bacterium
ATTGCGTGCGTTGCAGAGTATCGCGCAGCGAAAACCGCGTGCGCGCCCACCTAACTTCACCCTATTGATAGACATTCATCGTGGAACCAACCGCAATCGTACTGATCTCGCTACTTGCCGTGCTGATGAGCGCGTTCGTTGCCCGCGTATCGGGCATACCGCTACCGCTGGTGCAGATCACGCTTGGCGCGGCGATCCACTTTTCAGGCCTGCCGACCGCCGTACTCGACCCGCAAGTATTTTTCCTGCTATTCCTGCCGCCATTGCTGTTTCTGGATGGATGGCGCATTCCCAAGAACGAGCTGTTCCGCGAAGCGCCGACAATCCTCAAGCTTGCATTGGGACTGGTGCTTTTTACGGTCATTGGCATGGGCGTGTTCATCCACTGGTTGATACCAACGATACCGTTGGCGGTCGCGTTTGCGTTGGCGGCTGTGATCTCGCCGACCGATCCGGTCGCCGTCACCGCCATTGCCGCCCGCACGCCCATACCGGGTCGGCTG
Source organism: Betaproteobacteria bacterium (assembly GCA_039932875.1). GTDB lineage: Bacteria > Pseudomonadota > Gammaproteobacteria > Burkholderiales > Usitatibacteraceae > UKL13-2. Next base: position 504 of record JBDTPE010000120.1, read on the forward strand.
AGGCATATCATCCAGGGCGAAGCGCTGCTCAACGACGCGACCGGGCTCGTTTGCATGCGCTTTGCTGTTGCTGCGGCAATGACGGGCACGTTCTCGTTGGCCGGCGCGATGACCAGTTTCCTGTGGGTCGCGCTCGGTGGTTTGGCGATCGGGATTGGCGTCACCTGGGTGGTCGCGCGCTTCACATCCTGGGCCACCGCGCAATTCGGCGAAGACGCCGGGACACAAATCCTCATGACGGTGCTCATCCCCTTTGGCGTCTATCTGCTCGCGGAACGACTGCATTGCTCCGGGATACTCGCGGCCGTCGCCGCCGGCGTCACCATGAGCTTTATGGACATTTGGCAATGGCGCGCCGCCACGCGGCTGCGCAGAACAGCGTTCTGGGACATGGTTCAACTCGCCGCCAACGGCAGCATTTTCGTGTTACTTGGCGAGCAAATCCCGGCGCTGTTGTCGGCCGCGCAGGACACCATGCGGAGCACCCCGCATTTCGCGACCTGGTGGCTTGGTGTGTATGTTGTGTCGATCGTCGCGGCGCTCGGCGCAATCCGCTTTGCCTGGGTGTGGATTTCGCTGAAAGTGACGTTCTTCCGCGCGCGTCGCCGTGGCATCGAGACGCCGGTAACCAGCCTGAGGCTGGTGATGGCAGCCACGTTGGCCGGCGTGCGCGGCGCAGTCACACTCGCCGGTGTACTGACGCTGCCCCTGGTGTTGCATGACGGCACAGCGTTCCCTGCACGCGACCTCGCCATTTTTCTCGCAGCCGGTGTCATCGTCGTCTCATTGTTGCTGACCACACTGGCGCTACCACGCACCTTGCGCGGGCTGGAGCAACCGACTGACGAAGCAATGCTGGTTGAAGAGGATCGCGCACGGCTAATCGCCGCCGAGACGGCTGCCAGCGCGATCGAGGTCGCACGGAACATGATGATCAGCCAACACGCGGATGCGAATTACCATATGGATGCCGCTGCCAGCGTGGTGGATTTGTACCGGAAGCGCATCGACCGTCTGACCAACAACGAGGTATCCGCACGGGGGGCCAATAGCGACGACATCGAGCGTGAGCTTCGGCTGGTGGGTCTGCGCGCTGAACGGGAGGCCTTCCTCAAGGTCGGCCGCGACCGCGGACTGGACGACTTGACGCTTAGAAAGATCTTGCGCGAACTGGACCTTCTAGAGGCGCGGTACGGCGGCTGATCCGAAACGGCAAACACAAGCATTGACGCGCCCTGCAGGCAGAAATGCGTTGGAAATCCGCACCAAATCTCGACTTTCAACCTGGTGATGGCCAATTGCCAACTTTCAAGCTTAAGCATCGAGGCATACGTCATGCAAAAGAGTTCAGCCCTTGTGTGCGCCAACGCACTGAACTACATGTGACTAGCGCCTACTCTGCCGAAATGACGCGACAGATGTGCTGTGCCGGTTTGTTTGCAGATCGCTGCCTTTTTCGCCCATGACTTCCCACTTCCAAAGGACTCACGATGAAATTAACGTTACTGGCTTCTGCGCTGTTTGCCGCCATCACTCTGTCTGCGTGTGACAAACCAACCGTTGTTACGGTCCCGGTGCCCACGCCGACCCCACCACCCACCACTGTCGTCGTACCTGGCCCTGCGGGACCACAGGGTGCACCCGGCGCGCCAGGCGCAGACGGCACCAAAGGCGAGCCAGGCAAGCCCGGCGACAGCACGACGGTGATCGTCACACCACCACCGCCAGCACCACACAAGTAATTCAATTCACGCTCAACAACAAGGAGAAATGTATGGGTCTAGGAACCATATTGCTGGTTGTACTCATCCTGATACTGATCGGCGCACTGCCGACCTGGGGACATAGCAGAAGCTGGGGTTACGGTCCCAGCGGCGGTCTCGGTTTGGTCGTACTCATTCTCATCATTCTGCTGGTAATGGGAAAGATTTGACGGGTGGTTTAAGCATCGCAGTGATGCGATCTTCGCTGATCGCATCACTGGTGTTGGCAATGTTCGGTTGTAGTGAATTGGCTACGTAGCCAATGTCGGCAGGTATAGGTCGGAAGCCAACGCTGGTCGTACCAGTGCACGTCTTGCTATCGACAACAAACATCGCACCGCCACAAACGAAACCAGCCCTCCGCAACCGTCAGTTAGAATAAATCCCTTGTGAATCGACTCATCGAGGGAGAGGCGAATGTGGAAGCATGTCGCACTTTACGGAGTGCTTCTGGCGGCAGGAACGCTGGGATTGCAGTGGCTCGATTACCAACGGTTTGCGCGCGTGCATTCTGGCGATGTCATCATGCTCATTGTTGCAGCAGCTTTTCTGGCGCTCGGTATCTTCATCGGGGTACGGGTATTCGCCGCGCCAAAACGCGTAGCCTTTGACGGCAACCCAAAGGCACAAACCTCTCTGGGCATCAGCCAGCGGGAGCTGGACGTCCTTCACGAGCTGGCGCAGGGCCATTCCAACAAGGAAATTGCGGCCAAGCTCAATGTCTCCCCGAACACCATCAAGACCCATGTTGCCCGCTTATTCGAAAAGCTGGATGCGAAGCGGCGCACCGACGCCATCAACCGCGCCCGTGAGTTGGGCATCCTCCCGTAAACGCCGCCTATTTTGGGTGAGACTCGCAAAATCACCCTTTCATACGATTGTGTGGCCCCGCAGGATCGCCGTTAATGGCGTCTCTTTCAACCAAACGGAGTCATTTACATGTTCAAGAAGATCCTGACCTATGGCGTTATTGCCGGGCTGATCGTGGGTTCAATGCTGTCGGCCGTGACGATTTCGATGAAGGACAATCCGCCGACTTACGGCGTAGCGCTGGGTTATCTCACCATGCTGGTGGCTCTGAGCTTGGTGTTCATCGCCGTTAAGCGCTATCGCGACCTGGATCTGGGTGGCGTCATCCGCTTCTGGCCGGCATTCGGCATGGGCGTGGCCATCAGTTTCATCGCGGGCATTTTCTACGTGACCGCCTGGGAAATCTCGGTCGCGGTCGTGAATCTCGATTTCGCCGATAGCTATTCGAAAGCAATGATCGCCCAACACAAGGCAAGAGGCGTGAGCGGCGAGGCGCTGGCGAAATTCGTCGCCGAAATGGACCAATTCAAAATTCAATATGCCAATCCGGTGTGGCGGCTGCCGATGGTATTCGCGGAAATCTTCCCTGTGGGGGTATTGGTTTCGCTAATATCGGCGGCACTGCTGCGCAACAGCAGGTTCATGCCGCGGCACACGGGATGACTTTGAAACCATTGAGTTATAGCGTCACAAATTTGCCGCTGCGCGTAATGGCTACAGCGCACTGAGTCGATTACGCAAACGCTGCTGGGCGAAGCGCACAAAGCTGCGCACGTTCGGCGACTGTTGCCGCGACGATGGGTACACGATGCTGGCGGGCATTGGCTCACTGTCAAACTTCTTTAGCGTATGGACTAAATTGCCGGCATCGATCTCTGCCTGTACGTGGTAATTGAGGAAGCGGCCATAGCCCACGCCTTGCACGCATGCGTGCACTGCAGCGTCGATCTGGTTGGTAACAAATACACTGCGAATCGCCACTTGCAAGTTCTTGCGTCCTTCGCGAAAGTCCCAGTGACTGGGCGACACCACACCGGTAAAGCTCACGCAACGTAACTCTCGCAGATCGTTCGGGAGCTTAGGCAACCCAACGCGGGCGATCAACGCCGGACTGCCGACAATCACGCGACGTACCTCGCCAATTGCATGCGCGATCATGGTTGAATCCGCCAGCCGCGCAACGCGGACGGCGACATCCATTCCCTCTTCCACCAAATCCACCACACGATCAAGTAGCACCAATTCAACCGTGATGTCGGGATGTTCGATCAGGAATTCAGCGACTACTGGCGCAACAAACGTACGCCCGAATGAAACCGAGGACGCGATCCGCAGCCGTCCACGCGGTGCCGCCTGGCGCGCACTGAGGCTGAGTTGTGCATCTTCCACCGCCGCAAGAATCTGGCGGCTGCGCTCAAGGTAATCGCGGCCCTCATCGGTCAGCGACATGCGGCGGGTCGTCCGGTTTAGTAATCGCACGCCGAGGTCACGTTCGAGCGCGGCCAGCGTGCGCACCATCGACGGCTGCGAGACATCGAGCGCATCGGCGGCGGCAGTGATGCTGCCCGCATCGACGATTTTTACGAAGGCATTGATCGCATAGAGCTTGTCCATGGCATGGATATTACTGCGTTTTGTGCAGCAATGAAATGCATAGTTCCCCATTTATCCATTTGACGCTGCTCGTCAGAATGCATCCACTCGCTCCTTACATGCATCACACAACGCGATCTTTCAACCCAACCAATCAGGAGAGTCAACATGGCAAGAGTTCAGATAGTTAACCCGCAAACTGCCACCGGCGAGGCCAAAAGCCTGCTCGACGCGGTGCAGTCCCAACTTGGCATCACACCCAATTTCATCCGCGTACTGGCCAACTCGCCAAAGGCGCTCGAAGGCTTCCTTGGCCTGTACGGCGCGCTCGGCAGCATCAGCCTCGGCAAACCTACGCAGGAGCGCATCGCCCTGGCGGTCGCCGAAGGCAACGGCTGCCAATACTGCGTATCTGCACACACGGCCATCGGACGCGGCGCCGGTTTGAGCAACGATGAAATGGCCTTGAATCGTCAAGGCACGTCGAATGACGCCAAAGCATCCGCGATCGTCGCATTCGCCAAAGCACTCAACACCAACATGGGCGAGATCACGACAGGCGAATTTGATGCCGCACGCAATGCCGGACTGAGCGACGCAGAAATCGTTGAAATCATTACCGTGGTCGCGCTCAATATCTTTACCAACATCCTCGGCAAAGCGACCCGCGTTGAGATCGATTTCCCGAAAGTGGAGTTGATGAACGCATCGCTTCGCCAGGCCGCCTGATCCAACCACCAATCACCATTCCCAATCTTACATACAGGACACATCATGAAAACAAACTTCAACAGCTTCATCAAAATCGCAGCCGTCACTATCGCGCTTGGGCTCACCGGTATCGTTACCCCGGCTCTTGCCGTCAGGCAAACCGGCGGAGAATACAACACGCTGTACGCGGGCCTCGGCGCAAAAGGCTACGACGTTGTTGCCTACTTTGCAGCTGGCAAGGCAGTCCCTGGCAGCGACCGTTACGTCACAGAATACGGTGGCGTGAAATGGCAATTTTCCAGCGCTGATAACGCGGCCACCTTCAAGAGCGACCCGGCGAAATACGCACCGCAATACGGTGGCTTCTGCGCCTGGGGTGCCTCAGTGGGAAAACTGTTTGATGTCGATCCCGTGACTGGATGGCAAATCGTTGACGGCAAGCTCTATCTCAATTTCAATGCCGACATCAACGCCACCTTCAGCAAGGACCCGCAAGGCTTTATCGCCAAAGCCAATCGTAACTGGGCGACACTGAACAAGTAGTTCATCACGCTGTCGCCGGAAAGAAACGCCGGCGACAGTCCTCATTATCAATAAGGCCGAGAAATTCACCATGCCACACGCCTACGCCAACATCGCATTCACACCCGCCGTGCGCGACGTTCAAAGCCGCATGGGCAGCCGCGAGAGCTATGCGCGGTTCTCCGCAGCCCACGACAAAAATAATCGCATCGGCGCGCGCGAAGCCGAGTTCATTGCAGCGCGTGACAGCTTCTACCAGGCGACCGTCAGTGAAACCGGCTGGCCCTATGTGCAGTTTCGCGGCGGCCCAGCTGGCTTTCTGAAAGTGCTGGACGCACAAACACTGGGATACGCGGACTTTCGCGGCAATATGCAATACGTCAGTGTCGGCAATCTCACCAAAAACAATCGGGTCTCGATCATCCTCATGGACTACGCTAACCGGGAGCGGTTGAAGATCCTTGGTCGCGTGCGAATCGTTGAGCTCGATGACGATCCGGCGATACTCACCAAGCTGGAATCGCCAACCTACCGTGCGCGTGTTCAGCGCGGCGTAGTAATAGATGTGGAGGCGTTCGACTGGAATTGCCCACAACACATCACGCCGAGATTCACCGAGGCGGAAATATCTCAGGTTGCTGCAGGATTGCACGTGCAGATCGCCGATCTCAAAGCTCAACTCGCCACATATACAAACGCCGCAAGCGGGCTAAACGCGAAAACACGCGGGGACGGTCGGCTAGTGTAAGAAGTCAACGAAATAAGTCGACGCACGCCGCGCGTAATTGCATATTCATTCCGTACCGCGAATGGCGGCGCACTGCAGAGTTGACACCAACCATCCGAATAATTGGCCCGTACTCAACCATCGCGCGGAATCATTGCGTACTTGGTATCTCCGCCAAACTCGATATCGGTGCCAACAGCGATTCCACGTCTGCAATGGTAATGCCGGTCAGTGCGCCGGCCTCGCCATCGAGCAACGCCGCTGCAAGTTCACGCTTACGCGCAATCAGCGTCATCATGCTTTCCTCTAGCGTGCCTTGCGCCACCAGCCGGGTGACGAACACCGGCTTGACTTGCCCGATGCGATGCGCGCGCGCCGTTGCCTGCGCTTCCACTGCCGGGTTCCACCACGGATCGTAGTGAATCACGGTGTCGGCAGCGGTGAGATTGAGCCCCAC
>JBDTPE010000121.1:0-7070 GCA_039932875.1 Betaproteobacteria bacterium
GTTCGGCCGACCTAATCGCTCAAATGTCGGATCGGTGTTACCTGGAAAAATGTCGCGATCACCTTTACTCTGAACTTGTTACTGGTGGCCTTGCAATCAAAAGGACCATTCAGGGCGACGAAATTCTGTATAAGTCTGGCGACGATCTGGTCAAGAAGACGCCCGCTTTCTTCGAAGGGGTTGTGCATCGGCTTGAGCATGATCTCGGTGGCGCGTACAACTATGCCGCCACGCATTTTGGTGGTTTCAATCTGTACATGCACGCGGCAACCAAAAATGTTGATTTCGCCAAGAAACTAGGTGCAAGCGGTGGAAAATCGCTGCGTCGGACTCCACCTGAACAACCGGGTTTCAACGCGTAACGTCACATCGCTTGGGCGTATCGCCGTCATGCTGGATAGCGTCGACAACTGGTATCGCATGGTAAAATTGCGCGAGTTCAAAACCTTGTTTGGACGCCTTCCACTCGCATAAAAGCCAACAAATGCCTGACACTTTCCATCGATCCAATAATCTCGCAGCAGTCGATCCCGAAATCTTCGCCATCGTTCAGAAAGAGAATCAGCGGCAGGAAGACCATATCGAGTTGATCGCATCCGAGAATTACACGAGTCCGGCAGTAATGGAGGCGCAAGGATCACAGCTTACCAACAAGTACGCAGAAGGCTATCCGGGAAAGCGCTATTACGGTGGATGTGAATTCGTTGACATGGCGGAGACGCTTGCCATCGATCGGGTACGGAAGCTGTTTGGCGCTGACGAGCACGGATACGCAGCAAATGTGCAGCCAAATTCCGGCTCGCAGGCAAACCAGGCCGTATTTTTCGCGCTGTTGAAACCGGGTGACACGATCCTCGGCATGAGCTTGGCGATGGGGGGGCATCTCACCCATGGTTCGCCCGTAAATATGAGTGGAAAATGGTTCAATATTGTTAGCTATGGCTTGAATGAGAGTGAGGAAATCGACTACGATCAGGTCGAGGCGTTGGCACGAGAACACAAGCCAAAATTAATACTGGCTGGCGCATCTGCATACGCGTTGCGTATCGATTTCGAACGGTTCGCCAAGATTGCAAAGGAAGTGGGAGCCTATTTCATGGTTGATATGGCTCACTATGCCGGACTGATCGCCGCTGGCGTTTACCCAAACCCCATTCCCTTTGCTGATGTGGTCACTTCTACCACGCACAAATCTCTGCGCGGTCCACGTGGCGGTATTATTTTGATGAAGCCAGATTATGAAAAGGTCATCAATTCCGCGATTTTTCCTGGCATTCAGGGCGGGCCGCTGATGCACGTGATTGCAGCAAAGGCGGTTGCGTTCAAAGAGGCGCTGGCACCGAGCTTCAAAATCTATCAGGCGCAAGTGTTACGCAATGCCGATGTCATGGCTAAAACACTGATCACTCGCGGATTGCGAATTGTGTCCGGTCGAACAGAGTCACATGTGATGTTGGTGGACCTACGGTCAAAACAGATCACTGGTAAGGTAGCCGAGGCGGTCCTTGGCCGTGCTCACATTACATGTAACAAAAATAGCGTGCCGCACGATCCGGAAAAAGCATTCGTGACTAGCGGTGTGCGCCTGGGTTCGCCGGCCATGACAACCCGCGGATTCAAAGAACAAGAGTCAGAATTGACCGCAAACCTGATTGCTGATGCGCTGGAAAATCCTCACGACGAAGCTCGCATCGCTACTGTACGTGAGCAGGTAAGCTCATTGACGCGGCGATTCCCGGTCTACGGCGCCTGAAGTCTGACAGGCGGACGAAATGAAATGTCCGTTTTGTAGCGCGCAGGAAACGCAGGTGATCGATTCACGTGTCAGCGAAGAAGGCGACGTTGTTCGCCGTCGCAGGCGTTGCACGGTATGCCACAAGCGCTTTACGACGTACGAAGGTGCGGAACTCAGGATGCCGACGATCGTGAAGTCAAACGGTCAACGGGAGGACTTTTCCCGCAGCAAGCTCGAGACCAGCTTTCATCGTGCGCTGCATAAACGGCACGTTGAAGCTGCCAAGGTGGAAGAGGCGATCGAGCGAATTGAACAGGCGGTATTGAATGAAGCCAAGCGGGAGCATTCTTCCGGGAAAATCGGTGAAATGGTAATGGAAGAATTGAAGAAATTGGACCAGGTAGGCTATGTACGGTTCGCGTCGGTATACCGCAGTTTTTCGGATGTCGAGGAATTCAAAGACGCGATACGCGAAGTGACAAAGCAGTAGATCCCATGTTTTCTGCTTTTGACCATGCCATGATGGCACACGCCATTCGTCTTGCTGAGTTTGGGCGATGTATTACCTCGCCGAATCCATTTGTCGGCTGTGTCATCGTCAAGCAGGGCCGTATCATCGGTGAAGGCTTTACGCAAAAAAGTGGTAGGCCCCATGCCGAGGCGGTCGCCCTGGATCGCTGCAGCGTGTCTCCCGAAGGTGCGACGGTGTACTCAACGCTGGAGCCGTGCTGTCTGCACCCGAAGTCGCGCGGACCAGCCTGCTCGGACTTGCTGGTGGCTGCCAAGGTTGCGAGAGTGGTATCAGCAATACCTGATCCCTTTGACGGCGTTGATGGCGGCGGACATTCGCGCCTGCGTGATGCCGGTATCACTGTGGAAACGGGATTGATGGAGGCAGTAGTCCGCACGCAGTTGCGGGCATTCCTATCGCGCGTATCCCGCCGTCGCCCCTGGGTGACGCTGAAGGTTGCCGCCAGCCTGGATGGAAAAACTGCGTTGGCAAATGGCAGATCAAAATGGATTACTGGAGCTGAGGCGCGACGCGACGTTCATCGCATGCGCGCTGAGGCATGCGCCGTGATGACCGGTATCGGCACGTTGATCGCCGATAATCCCCGGCTTACCGTCAGAGACGTGCCATGTGGCCGGCAGCCATTACGTATTTTTCTCGACAGCCGTCTAGAAGTACCTGACGACGCCAGGATTTTCGACGGTGGCAATGTGTTGGTCGTAACAGCGGAACACAACGATGCCCGTGAAAAGCAACTTCACTCCCTAGGAGCGGCCGTGCTACGAGTTCCGCAGGAGGCTGTCAAGGGCAAGGTGGATCTGCTCAAGCTGATGGCGTCATTGGCTTCACGCGGGCTGAATAGCGTAATGGTGGAAGCCGGAGCCAAACTGAATGGATCCCTGATTGCCGCTGGCGTAGTTGATGAAATAGTGACTTACGTCGCACCAAGTGTGTTTGGCGATTCTGCGCGTGGCATATTCGCACTACCGGAGTTCACCGAGTTGTCTCAGTGTGTGGCAATGGAAATTATTGACGTGCGGAGAATTGGCACCGATTTGCGTATTACGGCTACGGTAAAGGGGAGATAGCATGTTCACTGGGATCGTTGAAACCACCGGAATGATCGAAAAGGCAGTCATGACGCCGGAAAACACGCGGCTAACGATTGCCTCGCCGAAACTGGGATTGCATCAGGTTTCATTGGGCGACTCCATTGCCGTTAGTGGCTGCTGCCTTACGGTAGTGGAAAAAACAGCCGAAACGTTTTCTGTCGACGTATCCAGTGAGACGCAGTCGCTCACCTCCGGGTTGGCTCAGGGTAATGAGGTAAATCTGGAAAAATCGTTGCGTTTTGGAGATAGGCTGGGTGGCCATCTCGTCAGTGGACACATCGACGGCGTCGGCGTGGTCACGGCGATGGACGATCTCGGTGCTTCATGGCGCCTTGAAATCGATGCGCCCAAGGACTTGGCCAGATTCGTCGCGCGCAAAGGGTCCATTACGGTTAATGGTGTATCGTTGACTGTGAACAGAGTAACTGATGGCGCGGTCGGCAACGTTATGTTCGAAATCAATATCATTCCGCACACGCATCAGGTGACCACGATCCGCTTGTTGCGCAAAGGCATGAAGGTAAATCTGGAAATCGACCTGTTGGCAAGATACGTGGAAAGAATACTTGGAAAGACTCAATGATGAACATCGCCACAACAGCGGAAATAATCGAAGATATGCGCCTTGGGCGCATGGTGGTTCTGGTCGACGCTGAAGATCGCGAGAACGAGGGCGACCTGGTGATGGCTGCCGATTTTGTGACCGCAGAATCGATCAACTTTATGGCGAAGCACGCGCGCGGGCTGATTTGCCTCACGCTTGAAGAGTCACGCTGCCGTCAGCTCAACCTGCCACTGATGGTCGCCGACAACCGCGCGTTGCATGGCACCGCATTCACCGCATCGATAGAATCAGCCACAGGTGTCACCAGCGGCATATCGGCAGCGGATCGCGCCCGAACTGTGGAGGTGGCAGTTGCCGCAAACGCTAAGCCGGATGACATCGTTCAACCGGGTCATATTTTTCCGATAATGGCCAAGCCGGGCGGCGTATTGGTTCGAGCCGGACATACCGAAGCCGGTTGCGACTTGGCACGTTTGGCAGGGCGAACAGCCGCCGCAGTGATTTGCGAGATTATCAAGGACGACGGCCAGATGGCGCGTCTGCCGGACCTGCAGGAATTCGCCAAGCTGCATAACCTGAAAGTGGGCACGATAGCCGACCTGATACGTTACCGGTCGATTACCGAGACTTTGGTTGAGCAGATCTCCGAGAAGGCAATATCAACACCATATGGACCGTTCAAGCTGCACGCCTTTTACGACAAGACGGTCCATGAGGTTCATCTGGCGCTCACGCGAGGCGAAATTCGTCCAGAAGTACCCATCTTGACGCGCGTTCATGAACCATTTACTTCGCTCGATTTGTTTGACTTCGACACTGGGAACCACGCCTATTCGGTTACGGATGCCATGCGCCTGATTGCGACCGAGGGCACCGGCGTAATCGTTCTGCTACGCGCGCATGAGAATGCGGACTCATTGAAAGCCCGCTTTTCAAACTCACCGGACAGTGCAAAGCGGGCAGCAAAATGGGACCCGCGCATGTATGGCATTGGCGCGCAGATTTTGCACAAACTTAATGTTCGAAAAATGCGCGTACTCGCGTGGCCCAAGAACATTCCATCGATGGCTGGATTCGATCTTGAAGTTGTCGAGTACGTGCCACCATCCAACGAACGCAAATTACAAAGCGTCGCCTAATTTTCAAAAGGTAGTATGAATTTCATCAACATGAAACCGGACGGTCGCCAATTGCGGATAGGAATTGTCCAGAGCAGATTCAATGAGCCTGTTGTGGCCGGTTTGCTAAGCGCCTGCCTCGCGGAACTGCAAAAGCATGGCGTGACTGACGACGCAGTCGATCTTGTGTCGGTACCGGGCGCACTCGAAATACCGATTGTTTTGCAGACTATGGCGCACACGCAAAAATACCATGCGTTGATTGCCATTGGCGCCGTTATACGTGGCGAGACCTACCACTTTGAAATTGTCGCCAACGATAGCTGTCGCGGCGTAATGGACGTGGCGTTGGAAACCGGAGTTCCAATTGCGAACGGAATCTTGACCGTCAATACCGACGAACAAGCCTTGGCGCGTACTGCCGAAAAGGGCGCGGATTGCGCCCGCGTTGCGATCGAAATGGCGCAGATCATCAAGGCGGTCAGCGCGCCAACGCGAGAACAGTCATGAAGAGCGCCAGACGCCGCGCGCGGGAGTTTGCGTTACAAGCGCTTTATCAGTGGCAACTTGCTGGCCAAACATTGGCGGACATACAGCAACAGTATGCGCAAGCAGATGGGTTCGCAAAATCGGATAACGCACTGTTTGTGCAGATCTTGAGCGGTGTCCTGAAACACTCTGAAGCGCTTATCGCGAAATTGCAGCCTCATCTAGACCGCCCATGGAAAGAGGTGAGTCCGATCGAAGGCGGGGTACTGCTGATTGGTGCGTTTGAACTAGAGCACATGCCCGAAACGCCCTATCGTGTCATCATCAATGAAGCCATCGAACTCGCCAAATCGTTTGGAGGTACAGATGGCCACAAGTACGCCAATGGGATACTCGACAAACTCGCCGCCACCTCGCGATCAGAAGAAGTCACATTTCAGGGCGACACGCGGGACGCTAGCCCGGTAGTAAAAAAAACAGCAGTCAAAGTGTCTACCAAGGTGCGGCGGGTAGCAAAGTCGCCGGATTGATAGTCGCGCCACGCCATTTTTTGCTTGTATAAATTAGGCGCGGATGCCGTCCGAGTTTGATCTAATTGCAAAATATTTCACGCAGCCGGTCGCCAATGCGGTGCTGGGCGTGGGCGATGATTGCGCCTTGATACGTGTTTCGCCAGGTTGTGAGCTAGCGATTTCAACCGACACGCTTGTTTCCGGCACACATTTTTTCCCTGACGCAAACGCAGAAAAACTCGGCCACAAGGCGCTTGCCGTAAACCTGTCCGATTTGGCCGCAATGGGTGCAAAGCCAAGGTACGTTTTGCTTGCGTTAACCTTGCCTCAAGTAGACGAGCCTTGGCTTGCCCAATTCTCTAAGGGCTTCCTGCGGCTAGCCAGAGACTATGGCGTCGAATTGATCGGCGGCGATACCACACGAGGCCCGTTGTCGATGACAGTCACCGTGATGGGCGAAGTCGAGATTGGTCGCGCACTGAGGCGGGATGGCGCGCAGGACGGTGACGATATCTGGGTGTCAGGGGATTTGGGCGCCGCCGCGCTCGCACTCAAACATTTGAAGGGCAGTATTGCTCTCCAACACGATGTCTTTTCAGCCGCGGCAGAGCGACTGCATAGCCCCTCGCCACGAGTTGCACTTGGGCGAGCGCTCATCGGCATCGCGACTAGTGTCATTGATGTCTCTGACGGACTTGCTGCCGACCTTGGTCACCTATGCGAAAAATCAGGATTGTCTGCGCAGATTAAACTCGATCATGTGCCTATGTTCCCGCCACTCGAGTTGCTCAGTGCCAATGACCAAATCACCTGTACGCTCGCCGGGGGAGATGATTATGAGCTATGTTTTACTGCGCCAGTCGCGATGAGATCGCGTGTTTCGGGTGCCTCGGCAGACATCGGACTCGCGCTGACTCGCATCGGTATCATGCGGCGAGGCAACAGCAAAGTCCATTGGATAAACGAGCGTGGCGAAGAGGTATCAATTGCGCCCAGCGGATTTGATCACTTTCTTTCGGAGCGATAAA
>JBDTPE010000122.1:0-7069 GCA_039932875.1 Betaproteobacteria bacterium
CGCGATGTCAACGCTTCGGCCGCGAACAGATAACCATTTTTTTCGCCGGATTCCCAGGCGCCGCCGTAAAAAAATACGACCACGGGTTTTACGGCCTTCGCCTGTAAGCCGGACACATTTTTCGACCGATAAACATCGAGCTTGTTTCGGGTAAGGGTGCCGTACACAACATCGCGGCTAATCTCAAGGCCACTTTCTGGGACAAAAGTATTGAGTATCTGTAGCGGCGCGCAACCGGCCACGAAGGCTGTCATCAGGACGACCAGGGTCAGGGCAAAACGGCGTGCTGTTGAGGAAGAGTTCATGCCGATATTATCGAGGAGTTTTGACATTGTAGAAATACTGCATTAGCGGATGCGGTCGAATTTTCGCTGTGCATAAATACCCAAACCATTGGCGACGCTGGAAAATCGGTCGCCTAGCACCGGATTGGCATTCGGAAACAGCGCCGCAATTTTATGTGTAAGAAAAGTCAGCCCGGTTGAGCCGCCAGTGAAATAGACAGCGCTGACATCCGTGGCGTCCAGATTGGATAGCCGTAACGTTTCTTCGGCGGTCTCGGCAATTCGCGTGATCTTGTGTTCAAGTGCGTCTGTTTGCTGGGCGCCTGTGAACGATGCAGACAGATTTTCATCCAGAATACTCAAATCAATCTGACTCTGGCCGTTAATTGCGACATCAATTTTCGTTTGCTCAGCTTTCGCTGCCAGATGGTGCCCTAATCGCCGGCTCACAACCTTCATCAGGCGGTGATACGCATCCATGTTGGCATACATGCTGATCATTTCGCGCAGCTCGCTCACCCGATTGTGCGCATAAACGGTGTTGATCAAATGCCAGGTAGCGAGATCAAAATAGACCTTGCCTGGTACTCGTCGACCTTCTGGACCCAGTGTGCCAAAGCCGAGTTGCGGCATGATAGCGGCTAGATTTACCGATTGATCGAAATCCGTTCCCGCGATGTGAATACCGTGATTGGCCAGAATATCGTTCTCGCGGGCGAGGCGACTGTGACGCGCTGGCCCGACCCGAACCAGCGAAAAATCCGAGGTGCCGCCGCCGATGTCGGCCACCAGCACAAATTGCTCATCTCGAATGGTCGACTCATAGTCTAGCGCCGCCGCGATGGGCTCAAACTGAAATGCGATGTCCTTGAATCCCGCTGCACGTGCTGCAGTTTCGAGGGACTTCACGGCGTTGGCGTCGCGCGCCTTGTCGTGGTCGACAAAGCGGACTGGCCTGCCGATGACGACGCGGGTGAGAGGTCCGCCGTGTTGTGCTTCGGCGACCGACTTCAAGTGACGCAGGTAGCCAATGACGACGTCGATGTATTTGATGCTGATGCCATGGCCTATTTCTGTACTCTGCTCCAGCAAATCTGAGCCCAGAATACTCTTGATGGAGCGCATCAGCCGACCGTCATACCCGTCAACATAGGCACTGACCGCTTCTCGACCGAAACAACGCGACTCGTCTTCGGCATTGTAGAAGACAGCAGTGGGTATGCCTCGGAAGCCAGGCTCCAGTTCAATCAGCCGCATGCCGTCGTTGTGGGGGATGGCGACGGCTGAATTGGAGGTGCCAAAGTCGATGGCGCAATAGTCTTTGGCGGGCATTGTTGGCGAGGCGTGTATGCTTTTGTCGGCATCCCGTGGCAATTCTGCGTCCGGGTTTGGAAGGGGACGCGGATTATAACCAGACCATCGAGTTCTGCAAATGCCGAATGCGAAAGTGCTATGGCACCATGGTGTTGGGGTTGGTGTGATTTATTGACAACCAGTGCGGAAATTCATAGATCGCCAGTTAGCGGGCCTTGCCAGTGTTTTTTTCCCTGAAAGGCGCGCCGATCCTAGAGTTTGTCGTTTCGCGTCAATGACCGCTACGAACGCAGAGTCTTGTTGAAGAACTCAATCGTCCTTTGCCAGGCGAGCTTGGCCGCCTTTTCGTCGTAGCGTGGGGTCGTGTCGTTGTTGAATCCGTGCTGGGTGCCCGGATACTTGAACATCTCGAATTTGACGCCGTTTGCCTTAAGCGCGGTCTCGTAAGCGGGCCAGCCAGCATTGATGCGCTCGTCGTTTTCGGCGTATTGCACCAGTAACGGCGCCCTGACTTTTGCGACGTCTGCGGCGGGTGGTTGGGAGCCGTAAAAAGGCACGGCACCGCCAAGATCAGGAATCCGCGTGGCGAGCAGATTGGCAATGCCGCCGCCGTAACAGAAGCCGACTGTGCCGACTCTTCCAGTGCATTCAGGTAGCGCCTTCAGAAAGCCTGCCGCGTTGACGAAGTCATTACGCGACTTCGGCTGCTCCAATTTTGAGAACAACTCGCGCGCCTTGTCTTCATCTCCGGGGTAGCCGCCAAGCGGAAACAAGGCGTCGGGTGCAAAGGCGATAAAGTTATCCAGCGCAAGTCGACGCGTGATGTCTTCGATGTGTGGATTCAGTCCGCGGTTCTCGTGAATGACCAACACACCCGGCAGCTTGCCGGCGGGCTTTGTCGGTGCCGCCAGATAGCCGCGCATCCTGCCGTAACCGTCGGGTGATGCATATTCGACTGATTTCGTGCTGAGGCGCGGGTCATCTTTCGTAACTTGCTGCGCTTGTGCAAATTTGGGGTTCAGTGCGTCCAATAGCGTGGTTGCGGTCATGCCGCCAACGGCGTAATTGGCCGCGCGATTCAGGAACGCACGGCGGCCGATATCGCCATGCACATATTGGTCGAATAATTTCATTACTTCTGGAGGAAAGTCGCTGGCAGATTTGGCGGGCATGTGAAGCTCCAATAGATGGCGGGAACGAGAATATTACGCCGCCACCAAGATCGTGCTCCAAAATGAAAAAGGTAAACGAATACCGCTTGGCCGCCAGTTTTCACCTGATCTGTGAGCTAGGGTATCCTTCGTGTCTTCCCAAGCTTCCTGTCATCCATGGATAAGTTGCTATCCCACATCGAGCGCATAACCGGCGAACGTGATCGGCCGCAGATCAACGTCGCCCTGGCGCACGCCCTGCGCGATCTGCTTGGCATGGGCAGTGTCAGTATCCTGACGTTGATGCATGCGCCGGGCGAAGCCTTTGTCTGGACAGCGGCGGCGGTGGATGACCAAGGGCCACATATTCACGATGACGGGTTGGCAGTACCGTCTGGCATGGTATCGATTGACTATCACCCGCAGTTGATGGCATGCCTGCAAACTGGGGAGCGCAATGTCAGCGGCGAGGATACCGTTTTCCCGATTTCAAAAACCAATGGCAGCGTAAGCGGTTTCGTCAAGATCACTGGTAAGAAACTCAACCAACAGCAACTTGCTCTTGCGACACATTTGCTCGCAATTTTTACCAATATATTGTCACTGCTCGACTACAGTGAAATCGATACGCTCACCGGCCTGCTCAATCGGAAAACCTTTGACAGGCATCTGATACGCATTCTTTACAGCCTCTCGTCAGATGATGACCGCAACGTCAAGGCGCTTCGTTTACCGCGACGCCGCCAAGCGCGCACCGCTTTTGTCGATCACTGGCTGGCAGTTGTCGATGTCGATCACTTTAAGTGCGTCAACGATAATTTTGGTCATCTGATCGGTGACGAAATGCTCCTGCTGATTGCGACGCTCATGAAAGCCTCGTTTCGCGCGCACGATCAATTGTTTCGCTTCGGTGGCGAAGAGTTCGTCGCGTTGCTGAAGCCGACCGAAGAGATCAATGCCCATGCTGTGTTCGAGCGATTCCGCGCAGAAGTTGAAGCGTTTGAGTTTCCGCAGGCTGGGCGGCTGACCGTCAGTATCGGCTATGTGCGTGTCAAACGGCACTCGCAACCCTCTCTGGTGCTCGAACACGCCGATGCCGCGCTCTATTGGGCCAAAGCGAATGGGCGAAATCGCGTCGTCAAGTACGATGCGAGGATCATCGATGTTCAGCGTGCACCCAAAGAAACGAGCGGCGAGGTCGAGTATTTCTAATTGCCAGTTCCCTGATGTTACTTGCCAAAGTGTCTTCGCCAGCTCCCGGTGGCTTCAAAGAAATTCGCTGTGAGGTAGAGTGCCTGCTGGCGCGCTTTCCTGGCCGATACGCTGTGGTGAGGCGCGCCAATGCTAGAGTTTGTCAATGACGCATGACGGGCTCAGAAGTGCCATCCGGCTACGCAAAGTCAGGGTGAAATTGAACCAATCATTTGGTCAGGACGCATCCACGCGTCAAAATCTGCCTCACTAACTAACCCCAATGCCAAGGACGCAACTTTGAGCGTGCTGCCATCCTTGAGCGCTCGCTTGGCGATCTCCGCTGCCTGCTCATAGCCAATATGCGGCACCAGCGCGGTCACCAGCATCAATGATCGATTCATCAGCTCGGCAATCCGTTGTTGGTTGACGGTGATGCCACGCACGCAGTATTCCTCAAAGCTCGCCATGCCGTCAGCCAGAAGCCGCACGCTTTGCAGAAAGTTGTGCGCGATCAGCGGCTTGAAAACGTTCAATTCAAAATTTCCCGATGCGCCGCCGAAATTGATGGCGACATCGTTGCCGAACACCTGCGCGCAGAGCATGGTCAATGCCTCGCACTGCGTCGGATTGACTTTGCCCGGCATGATCGAGCTGCCCGGTTCATTTTCAGGAATCGCAATCTCGCCCAACCCGGCGCGCGGCCCTGACGCCAGCCAGCGAATATCATTGGCAACCTTCATCAGCGCGACAGCCAGCGTTTTCAGCGCGCCATGCGCCGACACCAGTTCGTCGTGGGAAGCCAAGGCGGCAAATTTGTTGGGTGCAGTTTCAAACGGCAATCCGGTTTCAACGGCCAGTACCGCAGCGATGCGTTGGCCGAATTCAGCGTGCGTATTCAGGCCGGTGCCGACAGCGGTGCCACCAGCTGCCAGCTGATACAAACCGCGCAATGTAGCAATAATCGCGGCTTCGGCATATTCGAGCTGTGCCACATATCCCGATATCTCCTGGCCGAGCGTGAGCGGGGTGGCGTCTTGCAAATGGGTACGGCCGATTTTGATCACACTGGAAAACGCGACAGATTTTTCCGCGAATGTGGTTTTCAAAATCCGCAAGGCCGGCAGCAAATGATCACGTATGCCAGCGGCGGCGGCGACATGCATCGCAGTCGGAAAAATATCGTTCGACGACTGGCCCAAATTCACATCGTCATTGGGATGAATGAGCCGCTCCACCCCGCGCTTGCCGCCCAGCAATTCGGACGCGAGATTGGCCAGCACTTCATTCATGTTCATATTGGTCTGCGTGCCGGATCCGGTTTGCCAGACCGATAGCGGGAACTCGTTTACATGTTTGCCGGCAAGAACTTCATCTGCCGCCTCGATGATCGCCTGCGCTTTGTCGGGAGCGAGCAATCTGAGGTCGCGATTGACCATCGCGGCCGCGCGCTTGATGACCGCCAGTGCCATGATCAAGGCGTTGGGCATGCACTCGGTGGAGATATGGAAATGGTGTAGCGAGCGTTGCGTCTGTGCGCCCCACAAGCGTTCTTCCGCGACGTCGATTAGTCCGAAGGTATCGCGTTCCTGACGATTCATACTTGTCCCCATGCCCGGCTCCATTGCCAAGCATGGAGGTTACACCCGGCTAATTCTTGGGCGCAAATGCGTTTTGCAACGCCATCGTATCGAAGCCCAACGTCGCGGAACCTTGAGTGGCATAGCGATACAGCGCGGCGGCGTAGATACCCGACAATGCCGTATGAACCAGGGCGGCGGCGATCACTGCAAGTACAGCAATCACGACCGCAAGCCCAATGACGATAACACTTCCGGTCATTGCGGCCAGAATCACCAGCGCAATGCCGCACAGTACGATTGCAAACGTGATCAGGCCGAACGCAGCACCGATACCGGCCTGTCCGATCACGTTTTCGCCCCAGGTTTTCTTGAGTAGACCGGCGCTTTCTTTGACGGCGTCAATCGGCCCCACGTCGCTGGTGACCAGCACTGGCACGACCAGATAGGTTGCCATAGTCCAGCCGACGCCTAGCAAACCGACGATGATCTTGCCAAGGAAGCCGACGCGCTCCTGGATCGCCCGCAGGATCATCCCGACGGTGGCGGCGATGATCGCGTAGCCCAGAATAGAGCCCATCTTGCTTAAGGCGATATTCAGACCGTCCTTGACGGTCGGATCGCCACCATCGAGCCGAATCAGCGCTGCGCCGACCAAGGCCGCGTTGAAGAAAAAAATTACAAAATATTGTGTCGTGTAAAACAAGAACGCGACGAAATAAGTTCCAATCGAGATCGCCGAATTGTCGCCGCCGGACAATCCGTCTAGCGCGCCCAACCCGATCATCGGCAAAATGAAACAGACGGCCACCAGAAGCGCTGCAACTGACGATATCAGCGGAAAAACCAGCAACTCCTTGTCTTGTTTTAAGACCGCGCCACTGGCTTTCACCAAATCCCAACTACGTGACAGACGTTCAAACATGATGGCCCCCTTCGCCCTTGTTACGCCTTTTCGGCAATGGGCACATTCTGCATGAAATTGACTAGCGTTGTGTCAAGGGAAGCCAATAAAGTGCTTATTGTGATTTAACGCCACGCATCGAAAGCACAGTTGGCGGGGCCTCGAACGAGTCAGCTCGCGAGACTGCCCAGAACACCTTGAATACCGGCAATTCCGGAATCGCCGATAACAACTCTCCAGGTTTTGCCCATGTGTGCAGTGCCGCAAGTGAGCGCACCTCGGTAGAAGAAACTCTCCGAATGACATGCTCCGGGCCCAGGTCGGCAGGATGCGTCAGTCCTGCTGCTGCAAGCAGCTCTTTAAGTGCCTTCAGTGTATTTTGATGAAACTGATATACCCGTTCTGCCTTGTCCGGGACCACCAGCGCGCGCATACGATTCGGATCCTGCGTCGTCACGCCTGTGGGGCAGTGTCCCGTATGGCAGGTTTGCGCCTGCAAACAGCCCAGCGCGAACATAAACCCGCGGGCCGAGTTGCACCAGTCTGCACCCATGGCAATGGTGCGCGCGACATCGAAGGCAGTGACAATCTTCCCGGACGCACCGATTCTGATCTTGTCCCGCAAATTGACCCCGACCAGCGTGT
>JBDTPE010000123.1:0-7027 GCA_039932875.1 Betaproteobacteria bacterium
CCGCCGTCTGCGTAACGCGTCGGCTTCAGATGTGCTTGCGCATTTCCTGATGCGGAATACCCGCCTCAAAAAACTCACTGCCGTGGGATAGAAACCCGCGCTTGAAGTAGAACGGGGAGGCGTGGGTCTGCGAGTGCAGCTTCACGTTGTCGCAGCCGTTACTTTTGGCGGTACTACATAGGACTTCAAGAATCTTCGCGCCGACCCCCGTTCCGCGCCACGATTTTGCTACCACCATCCGGCCAATGCGCGGAATCGGTTTATCCATGATCAACCTGCCTGTCCCGATCACATTGCCCGTTGCGTCGAATGCGGCAGCATGAATGCCGTTCACGTCGGACTCATCCATGATGATTTCTGCAGGGACTCTTTGCTCTTCTACAAAAACCTCGGTGCGAATTCTGGTGAGAGCTTCAGAATTTTCTGTCCATTCGACTATTTGAACGGTATACGGCTGCGGTGGCGTCATGGTTTATAAATGTGCCATTTCGAATTGATCGTGGCGCATCATAACCGTGTTTTGCGGTCAGTTAACAAAAAGTTAATTGCGGTTCGTCGTGCCCCAATGGACGCTGCAGATTACTGAAATTTGTTGCTATAGGTTGGCGCACAACGGCGTGCTAAGCGACTGATAAATCTCACCGGAGCGTAAATTCTGCACGAACGTCACCAGCGACAAATCCCCACGTTTCCAGTCTCGCGCCAGCATGATCGGTCGCTTGACGATCAGCTTTCCCTCGGCCCGACCGCTCGCGTCTCCGCCCAGTGGCCCGTATAGCGCACGCACCACATGGTCGTGTTTTAAGGTGACGCCGCGATTTTCCCCGGCAGTTACGCGATTGGAAAGATTGTTCTCAGTAATCGCGACAAACACAACTGCATCGGCGCGGTCAGCAACTTGCGCAAGTGTAGCCGTCAGCGCGATGTCCAAACCAGCGGCAACGGCAGTAAATTCCAGCGCGAGATTAGCCCGTGGCGGTCGCGCGGCAATGGCCTGCAAACTCGAAGTAAATCGTGGCTGGTCACTCCAGCTGCGATGATCCTGACCATTGAACATGACTTGCGGTGTGTAGGCGGTGCGTCCGCCCTGCCGCCGCACTGCTTCTCTCTGCCGCGCCCCAAATGCGGTGTTCGCGAATCGATCCTTCCAGCCAATGTAATCCCAATAGTCGACGTGAAACGCCAACGGTACCACGCCGTCTCTCTTGACATTCAAGCTGGAAAACCACTTGTCGGCAGGCGGGCAGCTGTCGCAGCCCTCGGATGTATACAGCTCCGCGACGGTGACCGTGGCAGGCCCACTGCTTACGCGCTGTGGGCCGCTACAGCCGGCCGCAGACACATTGCCCGCTATCAAACTCACCGCACTGACGAGTGATACTGCTATCGTTTTGCGCATGCCGTTCCTCGTTATCGGCCAGTCTTGGCACCTTGGTCGGTAAATTGGTATACGGCTTACAGCGTCGCACGGATGACGACAGTCGACTTGCAGTGTCCAGCGTAGCCGCTACTTCTCCGTATCATATCGGGCAACACCGTCGAGAATCGCCTTCTTGGCCTCTTCGGCACCGACCCAGCCCTGCACCTTTACCCACTTGCCGGGTTCGAGATCTTTGTAGTGCTCAAAAAAATGCGTGATCTGCGATTGCGTTAACTCTGGCAAATCGCGCGACGACTGCACATTGCGATAAATTGGCGTGAGTTTGTCGATCGGTACCGCCAGCAGTTTTTCGTCAGCACCGGCCTCGTCGATCATCTTCAACATCCCAACCGGACGGCACCGCACCACGACACCAGGAATCAGGGGAAAGGGTGTAACCACCAGCACGTCCACCGGATCGCCATCGCCCGATAGCGTGTGTGGAATATAGCCGTAATTGCAGGGGTAATGCATCGATGTCGACATGAATCGATCAATAAACAGCGCACCGGTTGCCTTGTCCAATTCGTATTTGATAGGGTCACCGTTCATTGGTATTTCAATCACGACGTTTACATCGTTGGGAACGTCGCGACCTGCATCAACGCGATCAAGATTCATGGGGGCTTCTCAAAGGTGAAAAATTGGATTAGCCTCTGGGTCGGGGCCACACCCCCAACGTACCAGAAACTGTTCGCATGCATTATCGCCGGTCACCCCTCATTCCGCCAAGCGGAGAAAGGATTAGCACTGTGCAGCATCGGAGCAAGACAGGTCCACACAGCAAGGCAGGTAGCAAAACGGTCAAGCTGCATTTGACGCCGACGCCGATAGACAAGGCCGCCAAAGAGGCATTGGAGCCGGCGTTTTCGCTGTTTTCTGCCGAAGCGAAACGCTATCCGCTGATACTCACGCTTGACCAGAACGGCATCCCGCATCGCTGGGTCACCTGGCAACACGCTGTCTGGTATTACGCCAAGGAACGTGTTGCCTGGGAAACGGGCTCTGCGGCCTTCACCGTGAATGGCGGCAAGAGTCGCGATACCGGGGAAGTCTCGACGGTAAGTGCAGCGTCGATCATCGCCATTCGCGGCAAGGCGATGGCAATAAAGAGTTTCAATCAAATCCCACCCCTGAACAATCGAGAACTATTCCACCGTGACCGCCATGTCTGCGGCTATTGCGGCGGTATTTTCTCGCACTCAAAGTTGACCCGCGACCACATTATTCCGTATTCACGCCGCGGTATTGATACCTGGATGAATGTCGTTTCCGCGTGTCGCTCCTGCAACGAGCGCAAAGGCAGCCGCCTGCCGGAGGAGGCGCACATGGAATTGGTGTACGCGCCATACGTGCCGAACCGCGCTGAGTTTCTGATACTAGCTAATCGCCGCATCCTTGCCGATCAGATGGAGTTCCTGAAGCAGCATGTGAGTGCGCAGAGCCGGGTACATTTGAGCTGACCGTTTTTCGTTACGGTGCAAACTTTTTGGCACGAAATACAACGCTGGCGCGCCTTCACAGCCAATTTGTTTCCAAACACGGCGCCAAATTGCGATCTACATAAATTTTTGCCAGCGCTGACTACACAGCCAACGACGCGGTGGGCCTCGGACCGCTGCTGACTTTTCGCAAGCTATACGTTGAAGCGAAAATGCATGACGTCGCCGTCCCTGACGATGTATTCCTTGCCCTCTAAACGCATTTTTCCCGCTTCTTTTGATTTCGCTTCGCCACCGAGCCGCACGTAGTCGTCGAACGAAATCACTTCGGCGCGAATGAAGCCTTTTTCAAAATCGGTGTGAATCACGCCCGCGGCCTGCGGCGCCGTGGAGCCTTTGTGAACGGTCCATGCGCGTACTTCTTTTTCGCCGGCTGTGAAATAGGTTTCCAATCCCAGCAACGTGTAGGCGGCGCGGATCATTCGATCGAGCCCCGGCTCTTTCATGCCGATGTCGTCGAGAAATTCTTTTTTGTCTGCGTCGCTCAGGTCCGCGATTTCGGCTTCGATCTTGGCGCAGATGGCTACCACGGGCGCATTGTCTTTGGCTGCATGCGCCTTTACGGCGTCCAACAGCGGGTTATTCTCAAAGCCGCCCTCAATCACATTCGCGACATACAGGACAGGCTTCGCTGTGATCAGTGACAGCGGTTTGATGAGCGCCATCTGATCGGCGCTCAAGCCCATGCTGCGCACGGGGATGGCTTCGTTCAGTTGTTTCATCATCGGCTCAAGGATGGCGACCAGCTTGACTGCTTCCTTATCGCCTGCGCGGGAATTCTTTTGCGCTTTGTGCAGGGCTTTTTCGACCGAGGCCATGTCTGCAAGGGCCAGCTCAGTATCGATGACGGCGATATCTGAGAGCGGATCAACTTTGCCGACCACGTGGATGACGTTGTCATCCACAAAGCAGCGCACCACGTGTGAAATCGCGTCGGTCTCGCGAATGTTCGCCAAGAACTGATTGCCCAGCCCTTCGCCTTTCGACGCACCGGCGACCAACCCGGCGATATCGACAAATTCGACAATGGCCGGAATTTCTTTCAGTGGCTTTACCAGTGACGATAGCTGCGCCAAACGTAAGTCAGGAACTTCGACGATGCCGATGTTTGGTTCGATCGTACAGAACGGATAATTCTCAGCGGCGATGCCTGCCTTGGTGAGCGCATTAAACGTCGTTGATTTGCCGACGTTCGGTAGTCCTACGATTCCACACTTCATTTCGGTTCTTTCTTTTCGGAAATTGTTGCCGCGTTTTTGTCCAACTTGGCAGGCTTGGTATGCAGCTTCAGCATTGCGCCCTCCAAATCACCCTGCGCAATCATCGGCCAGGCCACATTAGCGCGATGCATTGCGTCTTCGATGGCTTGCTCGTCGCTCTTGTCCGGCCGATGAAGGACATAATCGACGACCTCGTCACGCGTCATGTCGCCGCCCAGCTTTGCGGCCATGTCACGCGGGTGGCCAATGCCGATGCGCATGCGCCAGAAATCTCGCGTGCCCAAATGCGAGACGATGTCCTTGACGCCATTGCTGCCGGCTGCGCCGCCAATCTTCATCTTGAGTCCGCCCGGCGGCAAATCCATTTCATCGTGCGCTACAAGAATTTCAATCGGTTGTATCTGATAGAACTTTGCCACTGCACCAACGGCTTGGCCAGAACGATTCATGAAAGTTGTCGGCTTCAACAACCATACGCCGCCGCCTTTGGCGACCTCACCGTGAAACTTGGATTCTTTTTTGAACGCAGCGCCAAGGTCGCTCGCGAGTGAATCGAGCCACCAAAAGCCGGCATTGTGCCGAGTTCTTTCGTATTCCCGACCGGGATTGCCGAGGCCAACGACCAGTTTGATAGCAGTATTGATAGTGGAAGACATGGAGGACGTCCGGCAGAAAATAAAAATGCCCGCAATCGCTGATCGCGGGCATTCGAATATACAACGCGACAATGAAGCGGGTTATTTCTTGTCTTTTCCGCCTGCTTTGTCGTCTTTCTTCGGAGCCTCCTCCTCTTTTGCTTTTTGGTTCGCAGCTGGCACATCAGCAGCAGCCGTCACGGCTGCTGCATCTTCTTCCGCAGCTACTGCACGAGGAATGATGATTGTAGCAACTGATTGGTCGTCACCTTTGTGCAGCGCAACAGAGTCAACGCCAGCAGGCATCTTCAGATTCGACAGATGCAACGAGTGCCCTGCGGCCAAGTCTTTCAGATCGACTTCGATGAACTCAGGCAGGTCTTTCGGCAGGCAGGAAATCAGAAGTTCATTGATGATGTGTGAAACGATACCGCTGGAGATCTTCACGCCAGGAGCGATATCCGCATTGATGAAGTGCAGCGGCACTTTCATGTGGATCTTCTTGTCGGCCGCGACGCGCTGGAAATCGACGTGCAAAACGATTTGCTTCCATGCGTGCATTTGCACATCGCGCAACAGCACTGGCTCGGTCTTGCCTTCGATTTCCATGTCCAGAATGGACGCGTGGAAAGCTTCGAGTTTCAGCTTGTGATACAGATTATTGTGATCCAGTTCGATCACAGCTGCGTCTTTGCCGCCGCCGTAAACAATACCGGGTACTTTATCCGCGCGACGCAGGCGGCGGCTCGCACCAGTGCCCTGTCCTTTGCGCGTTTCTGCTTTGATTGCAATTTTCATGTGTTACTCCAGTAGAAGAACCATTCGCGACCAAATGGCTCATTTGTGCAGGTTATCGACCTGCGGCGTACTGCAAAAATCTTCTTGGCTGAACTACTCCGGGAACAGCGAACTGACCGAATCGTCTTCGGCAATTCTGCGAATCGTCTCGGCGATCAATACTGCCGTACCAATTTGACGAATCTTCTTGCACGCTGCTGCCTCTGGTTTCAACGGAATCGTGTCAGTTACCACGAGTTCGTCAATCACCGAATTCTGTATGCGCTCAATCGCCGGGCCGGATAGCACCGGGTGAGTACAGTAGGCTACAACTCGTGCCGCACCGTGTTCCTTCAGCGCCTTTGCCGCCTCGCTCAAGGTCCCGGCGGTATCGACGATATCGTCCAGGATCATGCAAGTGCGCCCTTCTACATCGCCGATGATATTCATGACCATCGATACATTTGCGCGCGGACGACGTTTATCGATGATCGCCAGATCAGCATCGAGCTGCTTGGCGACCGCTCTTGCCCGCACCACCCCACCTACGTCCGGAGATACCACAATCAAATTCGGGTAATCGTGTTTCCAGACATCGCCAAGCAATATCGGCGTGGCGTAAATATTATCGACCGGGATATCAAAAAAGCCCTGAATCTGGTCGGCATGCAAATCCATCGTCAGCACCCGGTCCACACCCGCACCGGTCAACATATTTGCCACCACTTTGGCTGAAATCGCGACCCGCGCACTACGAGGCCGCCTATCCTGCCTGGCATAACCAAAATATGGAATCGCCGCCGTGATGCGCGCCGCACTGGAGCGCTTCAGGGCATCGGCCATCACCATGATTTCCATCAGGTTGTCATTGGTCGGTGCGCAGGTCGACTGCAAAATAAAAACGTCCTTGCCGCGGACGTTTTCCATGATTTCGACCATCACTTCGCCATCGCTGAACTTCGAAACCTTGGCGCGGCCCAACTGCGTACCCATCTGCTTGGCTACATCTTTCGCAAGCCTAGGGTTCGCATTTCCGGTAAAAATGCTGATGTTATCGAATGCCATGCTAATTTCTCTTTCGCGGCGCCTGGAGCATCAATTCACACGTCACAAAAACAGGCCCATTTGTACAAGCAAAACGCAAACTGACCCGACTAGCTGGCTGGGGAGGTAGGGATCGAACCTACGAATGCCGGAATCAAAATCCGGTGCCTTACCACTTGGCGACTCCCCAAAATCCTAACTGAAGGGGTGCCTCGACAACCCTTGAGCAACAAAACCTTTGTATTCCGGCTGCAACAAATCCAACGCACTACGAGCATTCTCCCCGGACTCAAACGCGGCAAACACACACGCGCCAGACCCAGTCATCCGGGCACCAAAAACCGATTTTTGGCTGACGGACTGCAATGCTTGCAAGTAGCGAGAAACAGCAGGAAACGTTTTCAGAACAACGGCTTGGAGATCGTTACG